>JAWUWM010000085.1:0-13828 GCA_034111845.1 Psychroserpens sp.
GCATAGAAGTTTAAACTTAACGCTATAATTATTAGAAAAAAAAGTTGGTGCTTTAAAATCATAATTTATAAGTGTTTTTATTAGTGGCTATGATTACAAACGACCTAAGTTGTAACTAAATTTGAAATAAGGTATGGTATAGATTTGTGGCTCAAGAAAATAATCTGAATTACCAGACGTGTAAAAACCTAACATTATTTCTGTCTTACGCTTTTTCCAACCGATACTCCAATTATTAGAGGTGTATTCAGTGCCATTGCTGCTTCCTGCAACCCCAAAAATTTCACCATCGGGTGTAAAAAAAGTTTCTCTAGAGGCTACACGTGTTCCCCTATTTAGCATTGAAAGTCCAACTCTTGCGAATAGTTCGCTTTCTCTAAAAATTTTAAAATGGTAATCTACATAAAAATGATAGCCAATTATTAATCCTCTATTTGTAGGTCTAGATTGTCGATCATTATCAAGTCCTTCAAAACCACCTATTTCGTCATATCTATAAGAATTAGCAAACCCAAGGCTTAAATTTTCTGTAATGAACAAATTAAGCTCAAAAGAAAAAGCTTCACCAGAATTTTGTAAGTCTGTATTTACATTTGCTTTACCAGATGATGGAGCGGTAGTTGGCAGTGGAGTGATTCTATATTCAGCACTTAATTTAAAAAATAATTGCCCTTTTCTGTTTTCTGGTAGTAAATAATCTATGTCTTGTGCTTGCGAGTAGATTGGGCATAAAAGTGATAGTAGGGTAAATAGAAGTATGTTTTTGAAAGTCATAAATTATTTTTAAAAATCATGCAACCTTAATTAAGAGTTGCATGATTATATTTATTATTGTCCTCTTGTTAAGTTATATTTGATATCACCATTCTCTGCTGAGAAACCATTAGTAAATGGCAACTCATAGGGGTTATTGTAGTTTTGTGATAATAATTGTTTATCATAACTTCCCTGCCAAGAACGATATTCTATAATCCTATATTCTCCATTTGGGAAATAAATATGTTCGTCAAAATCTTCAAGTTTTCCTTTTTTAGGAGCTGGCCAAGAATCTTGTTCAAAAATTCTATAAAATAAATAGTGATCTGGGTTGGCTGCACTAGGGTCCTCTTTAACTAGGTAGTTCATCGTTCTTTCATCTCCAATCCAACGTCTTTTAAAACGATCTATTCTTTTTCCATTTGGATTGTAACAATTTAACGATCCAGCGATGTTATCCCCACAATAACCACTATTCACAGGTAATCCCGTGGAGGTGAATCCTATAAAATGAACTTCTGAGCGTCCAGGCCAACGTTCTTTGTGCTGTTTAACGGTCATTTTATTTATGCGTATTCTAGCTGTAGTTGAGGTTGATCCACTGCCAGATCCTCCATTTCCTCCATTACCATCTGCAATTACATCATCACAATTTAAAAATGCGTCGTCACCAGAGCTGAATCCATCTTCGCCACATTGAGAAAGTTCCATTAAAAACATCTCACGACTTGAGTGCTCTTCTTCAACAAGTGTTTCGTAAATTAGTTCTAATTCATCTAATTCATTTTGCTCGTAACCTTCATAGGTTTGTTCTCCATTTACAATTTTTTCTAAAGCTATAATTGGTTTGTCATTTTGATTTCCATCAACTCTCACTTGAATAGAAGGAGTATTAGGTTTAATAAAAGTAACGCTTGGATACCAGTTCTCATCTTCTAAATTGAGAAATGCATCTAGCGATTTTTGTAATTCAACGTTGTCATTAGTTGCTGTATTATTTATTAAATGATATATCGAGATCGTAAAATAATCAGAATCTTCGCTATTCATTCTACTAGCCAACTCTTTAACTTCTGGTAAGTTTTTAGAAACCCAAGTCCCTAGATTCTTTAAATGTTTTTGCTTGTATTTTAATTTTTGTTCGAGTCTAGCGCTACTAATAGAGGATGCAGTGAACTCTTCAATATCAATTTGTGTTACTCTTGTCTTCATTTTGCGAATCATTGCTGCATGAGGTAAATAAAATAACAGAAAGTACTAACATACTTAGTTTTGTTATATTCATAATTTCTTGATTTTGGACCTAGTGAAATAGGTCAATTAAAAATAAATTTTAAGAAGTCAAGAAGTCAAAAATCTAAGAAGTCAAGAAGTCGTTTTAAATAAAAAACAAGCACTTGTTTAAGTTGCAACGGTGTTGTTAAATTCTGTTTCGAGAGACTTCTTAATTCTTCAAAACATTCATTTACAACAGTGTAAAGAAAATAAAAAAATCCCGTATTACAAAATTTTCCTACAAAATAAAAATAAGCGCTTAAGCAAGGCTAATGCTAAAGACTACGGAAAAACCGTAATCAAAACTTGGAAATTCTCTAAACTTTAACATTTGACCGTTAAAGTCTATTTTTATCTTTGAAAAGTGTTTTTTTTTTTGTATTTATTTATTTCAAATAAATGAAATTCGATACGCTCAAGAATCTTCCAATATACAATCCATGTCAAATCACATTTTCAAAGATGTATGAAGTCACCTTCCTAATCTTATTAAGATAAACACAACCAGAATAATTTTAATATAGCTCTCTTAATTATAGTTCTATTCAATCTGTCATCTAAGAAACAATTAAAATGCTTCTGATTAAACCCTTAATAATCCCTCATATTTGTATCTTTATATCTATTATTTACATTTTGTTTTTTGAGAACGTTACACGGAGTGCAGTCGGAGTTCAAAAATTGCAATAACTTAAAAACACAAAGATGCCTTTCTATCATAAATTAGGAAAAATACCACCAAAACGACATACCCAATTTCGCAAAGAAGATGGGAGTTTATATGCTGAGCAGCTGTTTGGTACCATAGGTTTTGATGGCATGTCCACCAATAGTTATCACGAGCAAAGACCAACCCAAGTAAAAGAAATCAAGAGACAATATAGTGTGGCTCCTAAAATTGCCAAAGCAAATCATATCCAATCGTATCGCTTAAGAGGGTTTCAAATCAAACCAGAAAATGATTACTTAGAAAGTAGAAAAGCAGTGCTTACCAATAGCGACTGCACGATTATTTTGGCAGCACCAAAAAACAAGACCACAGACTATTTTTATAAAAATACAGATGCAGATGAGCTTATTTTTGTTCATAAAGGCTCTGGTAAATTAAGAACACATTTAGGAAATCTAGATTTCAAATACGGAGATTATCTCGTCGTTCCAAGAGGTGTGATTTATAAAATGGATTTTGATACCGAAGAGAACAGGCTCTTCATCGTAGAATCTCGAAGACCAATTTATACACCAAAACGCTATCGTAATTGGTTTGGACAACTCTTAGAGCATTCGCCTTATTGTGAGCGTGATATTCGGCAGCCTTATGAGTTAGAAACCAATAATGAGTCTGGAGAATTTTTGATAAAAGTTAAAAAGCAAGATGATATTTTTGATATGGTGTATGCCTCACATCCTTTTGATGTTGTGGGTTATGACGGTTTTAATTATCCGTATGCACTATCAATTCACGATTTTGAACCTATTACAGGTCGTATTCATCAGCCACCACCAGTACATCAAACGTTTGAAACTGATGCCTTTGTAATATGCAGTTTCGTACCGCGTTTGTATGACTATCATCCAGATGGTATTCCAGCACCATACAATCATAGTAATATAGATAGTGATGAGGTTTTGTATTATGTAGATGGCGATTTTATGAGTAGAAATGATATCGAAGAAGGGCACATAAGTTTGCATCCTGCTGGCATTCCACATGGTCCACACCCTGGAGCAACAGAGCGCAGCATTGGTAAAGTGAAAACAGAGGAACTAGCAGTTATGGTAGATACTTTTAAACCATTACAACTCACAGAAGAAGCTCTGGAAATAGCCGATGAGGAATATTTCAAATCATGGTTAGAACATTAAATAGAACAGTCCATGTATAATAAATTATCTGCAGATCCTACTGCCATGATTTTAGGAATAATAGCGCTAATCATAGCTTTAGCAGGATGTTGCTGCGGTATATTTGCATTTATTCCTATAATTTTGAGCATCATTGGTCTTGTTATGGCGAATAAAAGTTTAAGGGAATACCATTTAAATCCTGGTGTTTATGAGCCTCAAAGTAAAAGTAATGTCGTAACCGCAAAGGTTTTAAATAGTATTGCATTAGTAATTAGTTCATTAATAACACTTTTTTATCTCGCTTATTTTTTGATTTATGGCGCTTTGATCTCTACCGCAATAATGGAAGGCATTGAAATGCAAAATAATAATGAAGACTTTAATTACGAATGGAAGAATGATAGTATTTATGGTGAAGATGATGACTATGACTATGAAAGAGAAGAAGATACCATTAACATAGATTCCATCAATATAGAAGAGTTCATCCAAAAAGAGTTAATAGAAACAGAAATAGACAGTCTAAATAATTAAAATTATAAATTTATTTTCTTCGGAAATATGAAGTGATTTCAAATTTTCACTTATATGATATAAGTTTAAACCACTTCAAAAAATACTCCCAAGAAAGTTCTTAAATACAATCACTATGGCAAAAGAAGTAAAAAGTGTCGATTACGGATTAGAAAAAATCTTTGAAGGCGCTCAAGATTTTTTACCACTTTTAGGTACAGATTATGTAGAATTTTATGTTGGTAATGCAAAACAATCTGCTCATTTTTATAAAACAGCTTTCGGGTTTCAATCCTATGCTTATAAAGGGTTAGAGACCGGTTCGAGAGATGCTGTTAGTTATGTCTTAAAGCAAGATAAGATTAGACTGGTACTTACAACACCTTTAAATAGTAAGTCACCAATCAACGATCATATCGTAAAACATGGTGATGGCGTAAAAGTTATAGCCCTATGGGTTGAAGATGCAAGAAAGTCATATGAAGAAACGACAAAAAGAGGTGCAAAATCTTATATGGAACCAACCGTTGAAAAAGACGAATTTGGTGAAGTGGTAAGAGCAGGAATTTATACCTACGGTGAAACTGTTCATATGTTTGTAGAACGCAAAAATTATACAGGGACGTTTATGCCTGGTTTCCGTAAATGGGAATCAGATTACAATCCAGAACCTGTTGGTTTAAAATATATTGACCACATGGTGGGCAACGTAGGTTGGGGACAAATGAATACTTGGGTGAAATGGTATGAAGATGTCATGGGGTTCGTGAATTTCTTGTCTTTTGATGACAAGCAAATCCATACAGAGTATTCTGCATTGATGAGTAAAGTGATGAGTAATGGGAATGGACGTATTAAATTCCCGATCAATGAACCCGCAAAAGCAGCAAAAAGATCTCAAATTGAAGAGTATTTAGATTTTTATGAAGATTCTGGAGTACAGCATATCGCAGTAGCAACAGATGATATTATTAAAACAGTTGCGCAATTAAAGGCTAGAGGTATTGAGTTTTTACCACCACCACCTCAAGCGTATTATGACGAGATTCCAGAACGATTAGGAGCGCATATGGAGATGATGAAAGAAGATATTGGTGAGCTTCAAAAATTGTCTATTATGATAGATGCTGATGAAGAAGGCTACTTGCTTCAAATTTTCACGAAGCCAGTAGAAGATAGACCAACACTATTCTTTGAAATCATTCAAAGAATGGGCGCTCAAGGTTTTGGAGCAGGAAATTTTAAAGCCTTATTTGAATCTATAGAACGCGAACAAGAGAAAAGAGGGACGTTGTAAAGTAGGGTTTAGTCTTAATCACATGTACAGTCCAAGTATTAGACCTGTTAGATTTTTAAAATCTAGCAGGTCTTTTTTAATTCTCATATTATTTTTGAGAGTGCACGAATGGTTGTAAACCTGAGTAATCTGTGTCAAAAAAAAGTTTTCAGTCCCAGAATAGCTTGCTCGTCTATAAAATATAAAATATTGTAAGCGTTATTAAGCGCTGTTAGGGATCACGCAAGTGTTAGTATTAGTTCAAATTTATGTTTTTGAAGCTTGGGGGATGTCAAAAAAACCTTTTCAATTCGTTCATAATTCATCTTTTATAGACAAAATTTTAATCGAGCACATTTCCGAAGAAAAAAAACATTAAAAATCTAACACAACTATAACACCTTTATCTATAATGGTTTCAATAAAATTTATATTTTTGGAATAGTAATTGTGTTTCTACCTACTGTACAATAAAATGGAACAGTAAAAGTTTCATTTATAATAATTACGACAATGAAAAACGTACTACTTATAATTAGCATCTTATGTTGTGCTCAAACTTCTTTTGCCCAAGGAGAAAGTGCATTTCAAGAAGGAGAATGGTTTAAATTTGAAATGAGTTATAGCGGTTTTTTTAAAGCAGGAAATGCCACATTATCTGTTGATGAAACAAATCTAGATGGGAAGCCTGTCTATCACGTTACAGGAAAGGGTTGGACTACTGGTGCTATTAAATGGGTTTTTAAAGTTAAAGATAGATACGAGAGTTATTTTGATAGAGAAACTGGAGTGCCTTACAAATTTATAAGAAAAATAGACGAAGGTGGCCACACTAAAAATATAGAGATCGCTTTTGATCACAATAAAAAAGAGGCCTTAGTAGAAAATAAGAAGTACAATACTTTAAGTAAAATTGTGACAGAGCCAAATGTTCACGACATGGTGTCTGCGTTTTATTACCTTCGTAATAATTATGAAACCAACGATATTATAGTTGGCGATGTCGTCGAATTAGATATATTTTTTGATGAGGAGAATTTCGGTTTTAAATTGAAGTACTTAGGGAAAGAGACTATTAAAGTGGATATAAATGGATCTGAAGTGAAGGTGAAAACCCTTAAATTTAGACCTTATGTAATGGCTGGTCGTGTTTTTAAAGAAGAAGAAAGTTTAACACTTTGGGTAAGTGCAGATGAAAATAAAATTCCGCTAAAAATACAAGCAGATTTGGCAGTTGGTTCATTAAGAGCTGATTTGATAGAATACAAGGGGCTTAAGCATTATTTCCCTATACAATTTGACTAACTAAATGGATGATTCACGAAAGTTTGATGATATAATCGAACAGTTACAAGATAAATATACAACAATAGGTCAAGATACAAATGACCATTTACATGGCTTGCTTCACAGTAAGCCAATTACATATTGGGACTATATACAAACCGATGCTTTACTGAATCTTCAAATTCAGCGTACTACACTTCCGGATGAGATGGTGTTTATTGCCTATCATCAAATAAATGAACTTATCTTTAAGATGATTTTATGGGAAATTCAACAAGTTGCTGAAGAAAAAGAACTAAATGTTGCTTTTTTTGAGGATAAGATTATGCGTGTAAGTCGGTATTTTGACATGTTGACGACCTCCTTTAATATTATGAGAGAAGGCATGTCTATTGAGCAGTATATGAAATTTAGATATACGTTGACACCTGCTAGCGGATTTCAAAGTGCACAATATAGAATGATAGAATTTGCATCTACAGAGCTTATCAATCTTATAGATTACAGATTTAGGAAAACAATTGATAGAGAGACACCTTTTGAGCATGCTTTTGAACACTTATATTGGCAAGCTGCTGGAAAAGATTATAAAACTGGAAAAAAGTCAACACTCTTAGTTAATTTTGAAAAACGTTACAAGGGTGATTTCATTCGTTTTATGCAAACGTATAATACAAAGAATTTATGGTCTCGTTTTAAAGAACTTCCAGTGGAAGATCAAAAGGACGAGAGCCTCGTTAAAGCCATGCGACATTTTGATCATACGGTGAATATCACGTGGGTAATGGCACATTATAATACTGCTCGTCATTACATAGAAAGTGGCACAGGTGATGGAGAGGCAACAGGAGGAAGTGATTGGAAAAAATATATGCATCCAAAATATCAAAAACGGATATTTTTTCCTGAGCTTTGGAGCGAAGAAGAACTTAAAAATTGGGGAGAACATATCTAACAGACAAATTAATGCAACCAAAAAAAATACTAATAGCACTCATGTTATGCATTTGTGCTTTTTCTTGTAAAGAAGACAAAGAGCCAGAAACAATAACAGTAGAAGTCATCCCAGAGCCAGAGCCAACAACTGAGTTCGGTTTTGTGCTCGAAGATTACATCGTTAAGCGAGATACCATTAAAAGTGGTGATAGTTTTGGAGAAATCTTAGAACGCAACCATATTGGCTATCCTAGGATTTTTAATATTGCTGAAAAGATAAAAGATAGTTTTAATATTAGAAATCTTAAAGCTGGCAAGCCTTATACTTTATTGTGTGCTAAAGATTCGTTACAAACCCCACAGAGTTTTATTTATCAGCCTAATAGTATTGATTATGTTGTGATTAATTTTGCAGATTCGATTCAAACGTATAAAGGTAAAAAACCAATAACTTTAGTGGAGAGAGTGGCATCTGGCATCGTGATGAATAACCTCTCTGAAACTATGGAGGAACAAGGGCTACCTTATCAATTAATTAATGATATGAGTGATATTTATGCTTGGACCATTGATTTTTTCAGGCTTCAAAAAGGAGATCGTTTTAAGATTATTTACAAGCAACGCTTCATTCAAGACTCTATTTATGCTGGTATTGAAAGTATCGATGCTGCTTATTTTCAACATAAAGATGAATCGTTTTATGCGTTTAATTTTATGGTAGATAGTACTAAAAATATTGCTGATTACTTTGATGAAAACACAAAGAGTTTAAGACGAACATTTCTAAAAGCTCCTGTTCAGTTTAGTAGAATTTCGTCACGCTATAATTTAAATCGTCGCATTAAATACTACGGTTACAAATTAAGACCACATAAAGGAACTGATTTTGCTGCTCCAATTGGAACACCAATTTTAGCGACTGCAAATGGGACCGTTATAGAGTCTAGAAGAAAAGGTGGAAATGGAAAATACGTTAAAATTAAACACAATGGAACCTACAGCACGCAATATCTTCACATGAAAAACCAAAATGTAAAAAAAGGTGCTTTTGTAAAACAAGGCGATGTAATTGGTTGGGTTGGTATGACAGGAAACACAGGTGGACCGCATGTATGTTATCGTTTTTGGAAAAACGGTAAACAAGTTGATCCATTTAGAGAAAAATTACCTGCTGCAGAGTCTATTCCAGAGTCTTTAAAAGCAAATTATACCGAGTTTATTAAACCGTTAAAAATACAATTGGATACTATCCAATTTGAAGAAAATAAAACAGAGCTTCCTTTGGAAGAAAAAACATTGACTAGTAAAATTCAATAATGGCACTAAAAACAATTAATCCTACAAAAACAAAAGCTTGGAGTAAATTACAAGCACATTTTAATACTATAGAACATAAACATCTTAAAGACTTGTTTGCTCAGCATGCCAATAGAGCAAATGATATGACCATTACCTGGGAAGATTTTTATGTAGATTATTCAAAGCATAGAATTTCTAAGGAAACTTTGGACTTACTCATAGAGCTAGCAAATGAAGTTGATCTTAAAGATGCGATGCATCAATATTTTGGTGGCGAGGTTATTAATAAAACCGAAGGTCGCGAAGTATTGCATACAGCATTAAGAAACCCAGAGAGCGCTGAGGTTCTTGTAGACGGTAAAAATGTAATGCCAGAAATTTACGAAGTCAAACATAAAATTAAAGACTTCACTAATACCGTAATTGGAGGTGGTTTAAAGTCATACACAAATAAACCATTTACAGATGTTGTAAATATTGGTATTGGTGGATCAGATTTGGGTCCAGCAATGGTTGTTGATTCGTTAGCGTTTTATAAAAATCATTTGAATACACATTTTGTAAGTAATGTAGATGGTGACCATGTTAATGAAGTCATTAAAAAACTAGATCCAGAAACAACACTTTTTGTCATTGTTTCTAAGACATTTACAACTCAAGAAACGTTATCAAATGCAAATACGCTTAGAGAATGGTTTTTAAAACATGCACCTCAAGACGCAGTATCTAAGCATTTTGTTGCTGTATCTACCAATATAGAAAAAGTCAAAGCTTTTGGTATAGATGAAGACAATATTTTCCCAATGTGGAATTGGGTTGGAGGACGTTTTTCTTTGTGGAGTGCTGTTGGACTCTCCATTAGTTTAGCGGTAGGTTATGATAATTTTGACAAGCTTCTTTTAGGAGCTCACAAAATGGATACCCATTTTAAGACTGAAGATTTTGATAAAAATATTCCGGTTGTCACCGCACTATTGAGTGTTTGGTATAATAATTTTTTCAATGCTGAAAGTGAAGCTGTCATTCCATATTCGCAGTATTTGAATCAGTTTGCAACCTACCTCCAACAAGGTATTATGGAAAGCAACGGTAAGAGTGTGGATAGAAATGGAGATAAGATCAACTATCAAACAGGTACTATTATATGGGGAGAACCAGGGACAAATTCACAGCATGCATTCTTTCAATTAATTCATCAAGGGACTAAATTAATTCCTGCAGAATTTATTGGCTTTGCACAATCACTTCACGGTAATAAAGATCATCAAGATAAGTTAATGTCTAACTTTTTTGCGCAAACAGAAGCTTTGATGAGCGGTAAATCTGAACAAACAGTTATTGATGAGTTGAAAGCACAAGGCGCTTCCGAAGAAACAATTAAGGAATTAACACCTTTTAAAGTGTTTGATGGTAATAAGCCTACTACTACTTTTTTAATCGAAAAGTTAACGCCAGAAAGTTTAGGTAAGTTAATCGCGATGTACGAGCACAAGATCTTTGTTCAGGGTGTGATTTGGAATATCTTTAGCTACGACCAATTTGGTGTTGAGCTAGGAAAGCAACTCGCAAATACAATTTTAAAGGAGCTTAAAGATGTTAATTTTATTAACAATCATGACGATTCTACGCAAAATCTTATTAAATACTACCAAAGCACTAACTAATTACTGTTGAATACTTAACTAATTATGAGTGTTATATTTTCAAAATTTAAGAAAAATTTAAGTAATTTTGCGTGTTAACAATTGTTAACATTATGGTAATATAGTATTGTATAAACAACTGTACTTTTGCCGAAAATTAAAACTCTTTAATACATCTTAAACAATGAAAAGAAATTCAAAATGTTTATTGGTACTTGTAGTCTTCTTGTGCACTACACTTGCTTTTTCCCAAAGCACAATAACTGGTAAGGTCTTAGGATCAGATTTTAATGAGCCTTTACCAGGAGCAAATGTTGTTGAAAAAGGAACATCAAACGGTGCAACAACCAACTTTGATGGTAATTTTACAATAAAAGCAAACGCATCTTCTGGAGAATTAGTAATCACTTTCGTAGGTTACACGTCTAAAACGATTTCTTTCTCGGGAGATCAAGACCTAGGAACAATTGTATTAGCTTCTAGTGAATTTGGTTTACAGGAAGTTCAAATTATTGCATCTGTTGCAGTAGATAGAAAAACGCCTGTTGCTGTCTCTACAATTAGAGCTGCAGAAATTGAGTTAAAATTAGGAACTCAAGAATTTCCTGAAATTTTAAAATCTACTCCAGGAGTCTATGCGACTAAAGCTGGTGGTGGTTATGGAGATGGTAGAATTAACCTTCGTGGTTTTGATTCTGAAAACGTTGCAGTAATGATCAACGGTGTTCCAGTTAATGATATGGAAACCGGTCGTGTATTTTGGTCTAACTGGGCTGGTTTAGGTGATGTGACAAGTTCTATGCAAGTGCAAAGAGGTCTTGGTGCTTCAAAAGTAGCAGTGCCATCAATTGGTGGAACGATTAACATTATTACTAAAACGACAGATGTAGAAGAAGGTGGTAATTTATACACCATGATTGCGAATGATGGTTATAAGAAATTCGGCTTGACCTATTCTACAGGTTTAATGGAGAATGGTTTTGCAGCTACAGTTATGGCATCTAAAACAGATGGTAACGGTTATGTAGATGGTACAGAATTTAGCGCAGCAGCCTATTTCATAAATCTTTCTAAGCAAATCAATGAAAATCACAAATTGTCGTTTACCGCTTTTGGTGCGAAACAACAGCACGGTCAAAGACAAAACCGTCATTCGATACAAACATTTAGAGATAGTGAGAGAGGTCGTAAATTTAATTCTGATTGGGGTTATAGAAATGGTCAAGTACAAAACTCTGAAGATAATTTCTATCATAAACCTCAAATGTCTTTAAATCACTATTGGACAGTAAATGATAAAACAACATTATCAACAGCAGCTTATGCCTCATTCGGTTCTGGAGGTGGCGGTGGAACTGGTGGTGATGGATCTAAGTTTAACGTAGATAATGATGACTATAGAATAGGGAATTTAGGACCTATTGATTTTGATAAAATAGTAGACGAAAATGAAGCTGCTGGTGTTAATGGATCAGAATCGTTTTTAAGAGCATCTCGTAATGACCATATCTGGTATGGTATACTATCGACTTTAAAAACAGATTTAACAGACGAAATTGCTTTATTAGGAGGTTTAGATTATAGGTATTATAAAGGGATTCATTTTACTGAAGTAACAGATTTGTTAGGTGGACAATATGCAGCCGATAATAGCGATATTAATAATCCAAACAACCAAGCTCAAGTAGGTGATAAGATTTTCTATGATTATGATGGTATCGTAAATTGGTTAGGTTTCTTTGTACAGGCAGAATATTCTGCTGATGCTTTATCCGCTTTTGTGTCATTATCTGGATCAAATACAGATTACAGTAGAGTAGATCGTTTTAGCTATTTAGCTAGTGACTCTAATCGCGAATCAGATAATTATAACTTTTTTGGTTATGGAGTAAAAGGTGGTGCTAATTATAATATTGATGAAAATCATAATGTTTTTGCTAACTTAGGTTACTTAGAGAGAGCAGCTTTTTTTAGAGCGGTATTTCCTAATCGTCGTGGTCCTAATACTAATACAGATGTTAATTCAGATGCAGAAAACCAAAAAATTACTAGTTTTGAACTAGGTTATGGGTATAGAGGTGAGAAATTAACTGCAAATGTAAATGTTTATTATACACAATGGAACGATAGAACTGAGGTTGCTGGTTTTCAACAACAAGATGGAACATTAGCATTTGCAAATATTATTGGAGTAAATGCTTTACACCAAGGTATTGAAGTTGATTTACGATATAGAGCCACTAAAGATTTAACGATTACAGGTATGGCATCTATTGGAGATTGGAGATGGACAGATAATGTTGATAATGTACAAATTTTCAATGAAGAGGAAGAGTTAGTAAACACAGTAAATCTAGTTATTGAGGATTTGAAAGTAGGTGATGCTGCGCAAACTACATTTGCACTAGGTACTCAGTATAAATTTACACCAACAACAACATTTACTATAGATTATAATTATTTTGATAATTTATATTCACGATTTGATCCTAGTGATAGAGGTACTGTTGGACCTGATGCATGGAAAGTTCCTGCTTATGGTATTTTTGATACCGCTATTCGTCATGGCTTTAAATTTGGTAACCTTGATGCTGCTTTAACAGCAAGAATAAACAATGTGTTTGATACAGAGTATATTGCAGATGCCTTGGATAGAGGGACTTCTACAGCGCAAGAAGCTCAAGTATACTATGGTTTCGGTAGAACATTTAGTGTTGGTTTGAAACTTAATTTTTAAAAAAAAAGAACAATGAAAAAAGTAATTTATTTATTCGCTTTAGTGGCTGCAGTCTTTACAGGTTGTAACCCATTAGAAGATATCAATGCAGAAATTGATGCCTTACCTGAAGAGCCTAATATTGGTGCATTTGAATACACACTTATCGATGCAGATTATGAACGGTTTGATTTAGGCTTTGGAAACTTTGGATCAGAAGCACAAGCAAAAGATTCTATTCCATTATTATTAGATGATTTGTACCCGTTGTATGGTGAA
>JAWUWM010000086.1:0-43575 GCA_034111845.1 Psychroserpens sp.
TAATATACATATATCTAGGGGATTTATTCAAAGAATTGTACAAGTGAATAATGGAATAAACGATGAGTGGAACACTTGTAATAAATATCTCTAAATTATTAAATTGATAAAAGAGATCTGGTTTGGTGTAATATTGAATACCTAATAGACCTAAAACGAGTATTAACAAGAAATTCACGATTTTTTTCTGAGTCTTGGTGAATAATGTTTTAAAAAAAAGAGAAAGACATAAAAATTGAATGATAAAATAAAAATGTGATAAATAAAGATTATTTTTTTCATAAATAGCCAATACAGTACCACAAAATTGTAAGATACAAATTGCTATTATATACACTGTAAAATAATTTAAAGTTGCAGAACTTTTAGGAGCTCTGCAGCTCCACGCATATATACATGAATTAATGATTAACATGACAATAATTAGGCAATCAAAAAAATCATTAATTACACTCATTGTTTATAATTATTTGTGGAAAAGAGGACTCAATTCATCACAATTATTTGGACAAGGTTTTGTTATATCAAAAGCACCACTCCCAATAATAGTCGCTTTTTCAGTTGGGTAATCTCCACCTTTAACAATGTCACTGTGGATCGTTCCATTTTTTACGGTACCAACAATAACAAGCTTTTCACCAAAGCCAGTTGCTAACTGTTTTTCATCAATTCCTATGTAAGCTCTTAAATCGGCATCTGGATCGCTTGAAACATATTTACCTGAGGCATCTTTAGTAATTGTAAGACCCATTTCGGTCATACAACCTAATAAATCCTGAATAGGAATTAAAAATGCTTTTGCATGATCACTGTTCTCTCTTTGCCATTTTTTAGTCCATGCTATGGCATCGTCAATGTCAACTGGATTTTGAGGTGGTGTAAGCGCACTATCTTTCATAATACTATGTTTTAAAGTTTATTAAGAAGGCTAAATTTACATCAATAGTTTTAAAAAAATACTCACTATATTAAAAACAGGTATTTATACGTGTTTTTGGGTAGTAGTGATTTTACGGTTAAACCTTTTAGGGTTAAATCTCACGTTTGATTTCAAATAAACAATTTAAAAAATAATATTTTTGTGGAAACATATATGGGAACTATTATAATGTTCGGAGGAACTTTTGCATCAAGAGAATGGGCCTTTTGCAATGGGCAATTATTACCAATCGCAAGTCACACAACATTATTCTCAATTTTAGGGACTACTTATAGATGAGACGAAAGGACGACATTTGCTTTACCAGACTTAAGAGTACGCGTTACTGTTCATTCTGGACAAGTACCTTGCACAGCAGATAATGTTAGATTGGGTCAAAAAGGAGGAAATGATAGACATGCAATATCTGTTCAAGAACTGGCTCCACATGGTTACGATTTAAGTGCTTTAAAAGGAACACTTGGTGCTAATGAAGAAGATGTAGTATCTGAAGACCCTCAAGTAAAAATTTTGGTGTAGTTACTTCAGGGACACCTTATAATGGTAATGCCAAGGATAAGTTAATGGTAGCAAACACTGTAAATCTAGTTGGTACTACAACCAATACTGGAAGTGGAGTAGCTTTTAATATTAAAAATCCATACGAAGGCGTTAACTATATCATTGCTTTAGAATGATTTTACCCGCCAAGAAGTTAAAATTAAGCGCTTAGAAACTATAAAGTTTTTAGTCGTTGAAATAAAAATTAACAAGATAGTATTAACCAATTTTTAAAATCTCAATGTAACTAAAGTTGATGCTGTATTACATACCATAGATTATAAATTAAATCTTTATCTGTCTATCAATTTGTTGATTTAAAGAGATAAAGGTCTCTGTTCTTGAGACCCCAGTAATTGATTGGATATCCATATTGAGGACGTGCATTAAATGCTCATTATCTCTGCATAATATTTTACAAAATATACTCCAGTTACCTGTCGTGTAATGGCATTCTAAAACTTCAGGGATCTTTTGTAATTGTTTAACTGCTTCGGGATTACTGATGGCTTTATCTAAAAATATGCCAATAAAAGCCATCGTTGTATAGCCTAAAACTTTCGGGTTTAATACAAATTTGGAACCTGAGATTAAACCAGATTTTTCTAATTTACGAAGTCGTTGATGAATAGCAGCACCAGAAATCCCAACAGAACGTGCAATTTCCAAAATTGGTGTTCTTGCGTCTTTCATTAAAGCACGTAATATCTTTTTATCGATCCCGTCTATCTGTATGTTTTGATTGACTATTTTCATGTGTTTAAATGTATTACTTTTCAATAGTCACATGATGTTAGCTATTAAAAATGCTTATGGATCATGACGTTATTAACATTCTCGTTTCGTCTAAGCTTTAAGTGAAAGTCGAAATCTTATAGACTTAGATTTAATTACAAAGGCACATTTCCTAAGAAAAACTAAACGTTTAACGGGTTGTATCCTAAATAGGGTACTTCTTTCTCAGTGAATTTTATTCCGAAGTCTTCAAGCTCTTTTAAAATAGGTTCGTAAACTTCTTTTGAAATAGGAATTTGAACACCAGGCTTCGTTATTTTTTCATTTAAAATAGCTAAAGTGGCAATAGCTACGGGTAGTCCAACTGTTTTTGCCATCGCTGTGTAGGTTTGATCTTCACCAATAGTAACCATTGTAGAATCTATTTGGTACATCTTACCATTGAGCTCATATCCAAATTTGTGATACATCACGATCATGTCTTTATCGTCCTCTTCTAGCGTCCAACTATCCATTAATATCTTCTGAAGAATTTCGGCTGGTGTTGCTTTTTTAAGTCCTACCATTTTAGTTTTGTTAAAAATATTAACCTCTTCTAATTTGTCCCAAACAATATCATCTTGGTCCACTTTTAAGGCATGTCTAAACTTTAATTCTACCGAGTCTGTTGGACTGTATGGTAAAAATGAGTTCACAAAATCACGATAGCTCATGTTCTCACTATCATCTATAGTGTAGCTGTCATCTGTCATTCCTAATTGAACAAAGATGTTCCAAGCACGACTAAAACCAACACGACGAACGGTGCCACGATACAATGTTTTAACAGTATTTAAACCATAAATAGATTGATATTTTAGTGAGTCTCTATTGGCATAAGCCTCAAAACGACCAAAACCTTCAATTTCAAGAAATTCTGTTCGTCTAAACAATCTATTGTAAGGGATGTATTTATAGGCGTCTTCTTGCAGGAATTTTGCAGCACTACCTTGACCAGCAACGACTACGTTTCTTGGGTTCCATGTGAATTTGTAATTCCAAAGGTTATTGTCACTCTCAGGTGCTACTAAACCTCCGGTAAAGGATTCAAATAGCACTATTTTGCCACCTTTGTCTCGAATTTTATCTATGACGTGTTTGGCACTCATATGATCAATACCAGGGTCCACACCAATTTCATTCATAAAGACTAAACCTTTGTCTGTAACAACTTTGTTTAGCTTTTGCATCTCTTCACTAACATAAGATGCGGTTACCATGTTTTTTCCAAAGGCAACACAGTCTTTTGCAACTTCAACATGAAATCTTGCAGGAAGCATAGATACTACGATATCTGCATTTTCTATTGCTGCTTGTCTTGACGATTTATCAAAAACGTCTAAAGTGATTGCATTAGCGTTTTCATGATCGCCAATGAGTTTTTTAGCATAACCAATATTAATATCTCCAACGATAATATGGAGTTCTTCTTGGGCTGACTTATCTAATAAATACTTTAGGAGGTAAGACGTGGATTTTCCAGAACCTATAATTAAAATCTTTCTCATAGTGGGTTGAGTTGAGTAATTTTGTTGTTTAAAATTCTTTGAAGTTTAAAAGAAAGTTTTAACAATATATTTAATGTTTTAGAAAACTTCAAAGAAATCTCTCGACGAATTTACTAAATACAAAGGGTTATAAAAACCTAAATCTAATTTATATATGAACAAAAAAATTCTTGTTTTAGGAAGTCTCTTAGGTATAACAGGTATTGTATTGGGTGCTTTTGGTGCACATGGGTTAAAAACTTTGATCTCTATAGAATCCCAACAAACTTTTGAGACAGGTGTGCGTTATCAAATGTATCATGCTTTATTTCTCTTATTTGTGGGTGGTTTCTCAGCGATATTAGAAAAAACTAAACGAGCAGTCTTTTACTTAGTACTTTGTGGTGTTTTGTTTTTTTCGGGCTCTATATACGGTTTGGCAATAAATGATATTACTAGTTTTGATTTTAAGATAATTGGTTTTATAACTCCAATAGGTGGGTTGCTATTAATTATTGCTTGGGTTTTAGTGCTGATGAATTTTTTGAAAATTGACCATGATAAATCTTAAAATAAGCGGACTACTTTAAAATATTGTTTAATTTTACAAACTAAACATTAAAACCAAATTATGGTAGACCATACGAAAAACACGAAAACGATTGCGTTAGAATCTTACGGTATTAAAAATGCTAAAGTTAACTATCAATTATCCTCAGATGAACTTCATAAGTTGACCCTAGATAAGGGTCAGGGTGTTGAGTCAACTTCTGGTGCATTGGCAGTTAATACAGGTGAATTTACTGGACGTTCACCACAAGATAGATTTATTGTTAAAGATGATATAACTAAAGATCGCGTTTGGTGGGGAAATATTAATATTCCGTTTGATTCTAATAGGTTTGAAGCCTTGTATGATAAAGTCACAGACTATCTTTCAAATAAAGAGTTATTTGTAAGAGATAGCTATGCATGTGCAGACGATAATTACAGATTGAATATTCGCGTAATAAACGAATACCCTTGGAGTAACATGTTTGCTTATAATATGTTTTTACGTCCTACGGAAGAAGAATTAAAAGGGTTTACACCAGAGTGGACTGTCGTTAATGCACCAGGATTCATGGCCAATGCTGAAGTTGACGGAACACGACAACATAATTTTGCGATATTAGATTTTACACGTAAAATTGCATTAATTGGCGGAACTGGGTATACAGGAGAAATCAAGAAAGGAATTTTCTCTGCACTTAACTTTATACTTCCAGTCTTTAAGGATACTTTGCCAATGCATTGCAGTGCAAACGTAGGTAAAGATGACGATACAGCTATCTTTTTTGGTTTATCTGGTACAGGTAAAACAACATTGTCTACAGACGCAGAACGTAGTTTGATTGGTGATGATGAGCATGGTTGGACAAAAGAGAATACAGTTTTTAATTTTGAGGGTGGTTGCTATGCTAAAGTGATCAATTTGTCTCAAGAGCAAGAACCTGAAATTTATGATGCCATTAAAAAGGGAGCTATTCTTGAAAATGTGATTATGAATGATAAGGGAGATGTCCAATTTGAAGACACCTCTATTACTCAAAACACAAGAGTGAGTTACCCTATTTATCACATAGATAATATTAGAAAGCCCTCTATTGGTGAGAACCCTAAAAATATTTTCTTTTTAACAGCAGATGCTTTTGGTGTATTACCTCCGATTTCAAAGTTAACACCAAGCCAAGCAGCGTATCATTTTATTTCTGGATACACTGCTAAGGTAGCAGGGACGGAAGCAGGTGTGGTTGAGCCAGTGCCAAGCTTCTCAGCTTGTTTTGGAGCGCCATTTATGCCTTTGCATCCTACGAAATATGCTGATATGTTAAGTCAAAAAATGACAGAATCTGGAGTTAACGTATGGCTCGTAAATACAGGCTGGACTGGTGGACCTTATGGCGTAGGAACACGTATGAAATTGAAATATACCCGTGCTATGATTAATGCTGTTCTCAACGGTGATCTGGGAGCGTATACGTACGAAGATTATCATATACATTCGGTATTTGGAGTTGCGCAGCCACGATCTTGTCCTGGAGTACCTAAAGAAGTGTTAAGTCCTAGAACAACATGGAATGACGATGAGGCTTATTATAAAACAGCATTTAAATTATCTAATGCCTTCAGAGAAAATTTTAAACAATTTGAAGAGAATGCTAGCGAAGAAATACGAAGAGGAGGTCCTCAACGTTATGCACTATAAGTGTGAGTTATATAAAATAAAAAAAAGCGATTTCAAATTTGAAATCGCTTTTTTTTATATGTTAGTATGAATTCTCTTATTTACTTTTATTAGCTTGATCTATGTACTTTTTTAAAGCCATTGTCATAGATGGTGTTTCTGGCGTAGGAGCAGAAATATCAACTCTTAATCCGTGAGCTTCAACAGCTTTTATTGTCGTATTGCCAAATACAGCTATTAGCGTATCATTTTGTTTAAACTCTGGGAAATTTTTAAACAAAGATTCTATCCCTGATGGGCTAAAGAATACTAAAATATCATAATAAACATTGGCAAGATCTGATAAGTCACTAATTACCGTTTTGTAAAATACAGACTGTTTCCATTTAACTCCTAAATCGTTTAAAATTTCTGGAACTTCAGGTTTTAATTTATCTGTGGTAGGTAATAAAAAGGATTCATCCTTATATTTTTTAATTAAAGGAGAGAGATCTGCGAAAGTACGTTTACCAACGTAGATTTTACGTTTTCTATAGACTACATATTTTTGAAGATAATAGGCTACCGCTTCAGATTGACAAAAATATTTCATCGAATCTGGCACTTTAAAACGCATTTCATCTGCAACTCTAAAGAAATGATCAACTGAGTTTCTACTCGTTAAAATAATTGCAGTATAATTTGCTAGATCAACTTTTTGCTGTCTAATTTCTTTAGCTTCCACCCCTTCTACATGAATAAATGGTCTGAAATCAATTTTTACCTTTTGCTTTTCTTGAAGATCAAAGTAAGGTGAGTTTTCTATTTTAGGCTCAGGTTGAGATACTAAAATCGTTTTCACTTTCGTCATATTCCTTAAAGTGTTTTAAGCGTTGAAATCTATAATTAACTTATATAAAATTAGATAGGGTCCAATTTCAAGTGTGCAAAGATACAAAATAAAATAGAATATGTTATTTATTAGTAGTTTTTGATGATTCTTAAATGAAGTGATAAATCCAATTAGATTAATTAGAATTATGAGCCCAATAATTGTATGTATTAAGACCTTTGTAGGCTCCAAAGTATAAATTAAGAGACAATTGATTGGGAATAATACAAATCCTATATAATTTTTAAATGTTGTTTTTTGAAAGACATAGGAGTCAATAAGCTCGTCAATATCAAAAAGACTAGCTATTAAACGTTCTAAAAGCACTTTTATTAAGAATAAAATACCAATCCCAAAAAGTAATTTAAAAAACTGATTAAGATTAAATGCAGACGGATTAACAAAGGCGCCATAGCCAATAATAGCAAATATAGATATCGAAAGGACGCCATTTAAAAAAAGAAGCGCATCAAAACCGTCAATGAATTTTTGATCTCTAGCATAGATTTTTAAATATTTAGAATTACCTATGAGAACTAAAAAGTCTTTAAACCTGTGGGTAAATAAGAATTTGGATACGGTTATAAGTCCTAAGCCTAACATTAGAAAAATAGTAAACCAATCATTAGAAATTGCGTCTCTAAGCATGCTGTAAAATTATGAAGAATAATTGATGAATTCATGGGTTATGGGAATCAACTAAAAATCATTAATCTTATGATTAACATTGTTTATGATTTTTACAGTTAATTTTAAGTGATAAAACACCTATTTTTGTCATAACATAACAATACAATATTGAATTTTATTACATGAGAGATGCTATCGTCATCATACCAACATATAACGAAATAGAAAATATTGAGGCTATAATACGTGCTGTATTTTCTCAAAAGAAGTCTTTTGAAATTTTAGTGGTGGATGATAATTCTCCAGATGGTACGTCACAAAAAGTAAAAGTATTACAAAATGAGTTTGCTAACCAACTTCACTTATTAAATAGGCCCAAAAAAACGGGACTTGGTACCGCTTATATTGAAGCATTCAAATGGTGTCTAAATGAAGAGTACACTTATATCTTTGAAATGGATGCAGATTTCTCTCATAATCCTAATGACCTGATACATCTTTACAATGCCTGTATTATTGAAGGTGCAGATATGTCTATAGGTTCTAGATACATTAATAACAGAGTTAATGTAGTAAACTGGGATATGAAGCGATTACTAATGTCTTATTTCGCCTCAAAATATGTAAAGCTGATTACTAGAATGAGAATAGATGATACAACCGCAGGTTTTGTGTGTTATCATAGACGTGTTTTAGATACGATAGACGTAGATAAGATTAAGTTTGTTGGTTACGCATTTCAAATAGAAATGAAATTCAATGCGTATCTCAAGAAATTCAAGATTATTGAAGTTCCAATCATTTTTACCGATAGAAAAAAGGGTAAATCTAAAATGAGTGGAGGTATTATTTCCGAAGCTATTTTTGGTGTTATTAATATGAAGTTTAAAAGTTTATTTAGAAGCTAACATGAAAAACAAAACCATACTTATTAAAAATGCTAAAATAGTAAACGAGGGATCGGTTACTGAAGGTGATATTTTAATAGAAGGAGAGTATATCAAAGAAATAGCAGACTCCATTAGTGTAAAATCTTCTGATGTTATAGTTGTTGATGTGGAGGGTAATTACGTGTTTCCAGGCGTTATTGATGACCAAGTTCATTTTAGAGAGCCAGGATTGACACACAAGGGTGATATCGCTTCAGAGTCTAGAGCAGCAATAGCTGGAGGTATTACTTCTTTTATTGAAATGCCGAATACAAACCCTCAAACAACAACTGTCGAAAAGTTAGAAGAGAAATTTGAAATAGCTTCAAAAACGTCTTTTGCTAATTATTCATTTATGTTTGGTGGGACTAATGATAATTTAGAAGAGATTTTAAAAGTTGACCCAAAAACAGTTGCAGGTTTAAAATTATTTTTGGGATCCTCTACAGGAAATATGCTAGTGGATGATCCTGAAATCTTAGAGAAAATATTTAGCAGTACTGATATGGTGATTTCGGTTCATTGTGAAGATGAGGCGACGATAAGAAAAAATTTGCAGGATCATATCGCCGAGTTTGGTGAGGATATTCCAATAAGTAAACACCCAATCATTAGGAGTGCGGAAGCCTGTTACTTGTCATCTTCTAAAGCTATTGAACTTGCAAAAAAGACAGGTGCTAGATTACACGTATTTCATTTATCTACAGGAAAGGAAACTAAATTATTTAGTAATAAGATTCCGTTAAAAGATAAAAAAATTACTGCAGAAGTATGTATTCATCATTTGTGGTTTAGTGATAAAGACTATGAGAAAAAAGGAACTCATATAAAGTGGAATCCAGCTGTGAAAACAGCAAAAGACAGAGACCAACTCTGGAAGGCTCTTTTAGACGATAGGATAGATGTTATTGCATCAGATCACGCTCCTCATACTTTAGAAGAAAAAAATAATAAGTATGCAAAAGCACCTTCTGGTGGACCTTTAGTGCAACACGCCTTGGTTGCAATGATTGAAATGTTTCATAAAGAGAAAATAGGACTACCTAAAATCGCTGAAAAAATGGCGCATAATCCCGCAATTTTATTTCAAGTGGAGAAACGTGGTTACATTAAAGAAGGGTATTTCGCAGATTTAGTTATTGTTGATATTAACAATCCTTGGACTGTAAACAAGCAGAACATACTGTATAAATGTGGATGGTCACCTTTTGAAGGCACAACATTTAAGTCTAGAATAACCCACACCTTTTTAAACGGTACACTTGTATATAATAATTTTAAGGTTTTAGATATAAAAGCCGGTAAGCGATTAACGTTTAATAGATGAAATAACTGATAATCTTTGTTGTAATGAGTTTAGTTCTTGGTTGTACTTAGGTACAACCAGCCAAGCAAGCCAGATAATCTTATAACGAAAGATAAAATGGTAACTATCTTATATGATGTTTTAATCATCAATGCCGTAAAGAGAACTAGTAAAACTATATTAGAACTTAAGGGGGTTCATCCAGAAGATTATATATTTAAAAAATATAGAATTGATCGCACTCAATTTGCATTAAGTCATGCTTACTATGCTTCAAACATTGAAGATTACCAGTCTATTATGACGAACTTAGAACAGAAGCATGTCAATAATAAAGAGGATATTCAATTTAGATTAGAGAAATAACAGTTATTGAAACAACAAGAACAAGATTCTTTAAAAGTGTTGAGTGAGCCACTTCAAATTAAGAGTAACGAGTAAAAATTAATCTTTATGATGTCTTAACATCTTCTAAATAATATTTTGAAACTTTAGTTATCGAGTCATCTACAGTAGTAAATCTAAAATCAATATCTTCTTTTAGTTTAGAATTATCAAAAAGCGTTGTGCTGGAAATTGACTTTGCCATCTGTTTTGATAATTTTCTACGTTTACCAAATAGTTTGTGAGTTAACCAATCCAATCTCCAACCAATAGATAGTAAGAATGAAGAGGCCTCTTTCTTCGCAGGCTTTACATTTAGAGCTTTTGCAACTTTATCCTGAAATACCTTAAATGATAAGTTTTCAGCAATTAAAATATAACGCTCATTTTTTAGAGAACTATCCATGAGAGTAGTCATGCAATCTACAGCATTCCAGACATCAACATAACTAGATGTTCCTTTAGGATAAAATTTTAGGCCTTTATAAATCTGTTTAAACAAACTGCTACTTCCACCTCCATTCCAAAATCCAGGACCCAATATAATACCAGGATTTACAATAACTGCATCTACGCCTTCTTGAGTTCCTCGCCAAACTTCCATTTCTGCGCCATATTTAGTTATGGCATAAACGCTATTATCGTCTTCTGGGTTCCATTCTGTTTTTTCTGTAATTAAAGTGTCTTCATGAGGCTCTTTTCCAATTGCTGCAATAGAACTTATATAGCATAGTTTTTTGACGGTATTTGAGACACATAAATTTACAATATTTGCTGTCCCTTTTATATTTACTTTTCTAAGCTCACGGTATTTGTCGGGCTCAAAACTTATAAAAGCCGCGCAATGATAAACATGAGTGATATTTATAAAAGCACGTTCTAATGAAGGAACATCGTTAATATTAGCTTCAACCCATTCAATTTTATTATACAATGGGTCAGCATCATCAGTATAATATCCAAATACTTTTTTTACTAATTCTAGCTTGTGAGCTCTTCTGTAAATAGCTCTAACAGGCGTGCCGCTGCTTACCAGTTTGAATAATAAATGAGAGCCAACTAAGCCTGTGCCACCTGTAACTAATATCATATGAACTCTTTTAATCGTTTTGATTGAAGCGAAAAATAGGTATTTTATTTCAATATGAATTGTTATTTGCGCTTCATAGCAAAGTTACGAAGTAAAAAGAATAAGAAATATTGGAATATAATAACATTTTACAGCCAATTGAAAACGTTTAAAAGAATTTATTGTAAAATTAGTCTTTTTTCTTTTGAGCTATAAATCTATATTTGCCAAAGATTAAAAATAGACACGTGTTGTGCTTTTGGCTTATTTCACCAGTATTCCCTTGAGATTTGGGGTGAAATGTATGAATAATGTATAAAATGTAGAACGTGTTAATATATATATTATGATAAAGAATTTCGTAAAAGAATTGAAGTGGAGAGGTATGATTCATGATACCATGCCAGGAGCAGAAGAACATTTAATGGAAACTATGCGCTCAGCTTATGTTGGTTTTGATCCCACTGCAGATTCTCTTCATATTGGTAATTTGGTCCCAATTATGTTGTTAGCACATTACCAACGCTGCGGTCACAAACCATATGCTTTGGTCGGTGGAGCAACAGGTATGATTGGAGATCCTTCTGGGAAATCTAGTGAACGTAATTTGTTAGATGAAAAAACACTGCGTCATAACCAAGATGCTATTAAAGGTCAATTGGCTCATTTTCTAGATTTTGAAAGTGATGTAGCTAATTCTGCAGAGTTGGTTAATAATTACGATTGGATGAAAGAATTTTCATTCTTAGAATTTATTCGTGATGTTGGTAAACACATTACCGTGAATTATATGATGGCAAAAGATTCTGTGAAGAATAGAATCTCTTCGGAATCTACCGACGGAATGTCCTTCACCGAATTCACATACCAGCTCGTTCAAGGTTATGATTTCTTACATTTATATAGAGAAAATCAGTGCTCTATCCAAATGGGTGGAAGCGATCAATGGGGAAATATCACAACTGGTACAGAAGTAATTAGACGTGTTGCTCAAGGTAAGGGCTATGCAATTACCTGTCCATTAATCACAAAGAGTGATGGTTCAAAATTTGGTAAGTCTGAAGGCGGAAACGTTTGGTTAGATGCTAACAGAACTTCACCATACAAGTTTTACCAATACTGGTTAAACTCTAGTGATGATGATGCAGAAAAGTATATTAATATTTTTACGTTTTTAGCTGAAGATGAAATTAAAGCAATAATTACTACACATCAAGAAGCACCGCATCTACGCGGACTTCAAAAACGTTTAGCAGAAGAAATCACCATGATGGTACATTCAAAAGCTGATTTTGAAAATGCAGAAAAAGCATCGAACATTTTATTTAGTAGAACGTTTAAAGCAGATATTAAAACCTTAGATGAGAAAACCTTTTTAGACGTATTTGAAGGGGTTCCGCAAGCGGAAATATCTAAAGATGAATTATCGCAGCTGGATATGATTGGAGCGCTCGCAGCGCAAACAAATTTCTTAGCGTCTAATAGTGAAGCACGTCGTGCTTTGAAAGAAAATGCAGTGTCTATTAATAAAGAAAAGGTGAAAGAGGATTATCAGCTTTCTGAAGATGATTTGATCAATGGTAAATACATTATTATAAATAAAGGAAAGAAGAATACTTATATTATAAAGGTGTCTTAGATTATCAGGGTTTGATTAATAACTATGGATAAAAAAATATTAAGCAATTTTATAATTTACTTTCCAACGATCGCCTACATAGCGTATACAATTGTAACGAAAGAAGAAAATTCTGAAATAGATTGGACCGCGGTAGTCATTGCAGCTTGTATTTCATTAATTAGTAATGCTATTGGAAGACAAATTAAAAATAAAGTAGAAGTTGAGGACGATATCTAGATTTAAAATAACCTCCTAAATAGAAAAACGTCCCGTATTTTACGGGACGTTTAACATTAAACCAATCAACTATTATGAGAAGCTAATCTTTCTTTTTCATAGAACTCTAAACTACTTTAGATTCATAGCTTCCCAGTTTTTGTCGGCTTTAATTTGTAAACCTTTCACATTATTTTTTTTCCATGTGTTTAAGGTGTTATTTCCCCAAGAATTATAGAACAAATAGAGCTTCCTATCTCTGATTTCGAACGTTTTAGGATTGATGTCAACTTTTTCAGAATTTATTGCAATGGCATAAGCACAGTAGCCTCCATATTGAGGAATATAGTGTTCTGGAGATGCAATAAAGGTCTTCAAGTTCTTTTCTGATGAGAATTTATAATTTATACCGTAGTGCATTGTTGTGAATTCCTTCTTGCCTTCTATAGCTTGATTATCAAAATAGGCGACCACATCATAACCTTTAGCGATGTAGCCTTTCTTTGTATTATAATCTGTTGTCTGTGATGATGCGATTAACATTCCGAAGAAAATAATCACTAGGGCTAATTTTGTTCTCATTCTAAGGTAGTCGAGAAAATGAAGGGATAATTACAAGACCATAAGATTACAACCCCTAATATCACTAGAATCAAATCTGCCAATAATTTCAAATGTAGAATTGTCATGGACACGACCTAAATCTTGAGTGGCTATAAATGAGCAAGAATTAATATTTGCTAAATCGATAACGTTTATACCACCAGTTTTTTTTGTGTTTTGAATTGTCAATGCATCCTCTGGGTCACGTGTTAAAATTCGCATCCAATTTGGAGATGAAAAGAAACCGTCACCTAAAGAGTAGGCTTGGCTCAATAATTCGGTCATACCATATTCGCTATGAATTTTTGGGACTCCAAATCCTGATTTTAATACTGCATGTAATTCTTCTCTAACGAGTTCTTTTCGGCGACCTTTCATTCCGCCAGTTTCCATCACAATTGTATTTTTTAAATTAAATTGATGAAGTTCTACTAAATCTAAAAGTGCGAAAGACACACCAATGAGCATGATTTTTTTTCCTTCGGAATCTAAAGCAATTAGAGTCTCTTTTAACTCAGTGATATTGTCGAGATAAAATCCGCTTTCAGGTTGTTGAGAATGTTTAATCATATCATTAACCATATAGACTAATGAGGAGCCTTTGCGCTCTAAATAATTTGGTAATAAAGCAAGAATAGTATAGTCCTTAATAGATCCGTAGAAATTTTGAAAACCTTGTCTAAAACTCTTTTCGTAAATACTTAAATCTGTTACGTAATGCTTACTTGTGATTGATCCAGTTGTCCCACTGCTCGAAAACGTATCTTCAATGGGAGCTTTAGAGCTTAATACGTGATGACTTTTAAAAAATTGAATAGGTAAAAAAGGAATGTCTTCAATCTGTTTCACATCACTGGGATGTTTATATAATAAATCACAAAACGAACGATACACAGGGTTATTCTCAAACTGAAATTTGAAGACCTCCAATGCTAATGTGTTAAATTCAATTTCCGAAGAGATTGAAAAAATGGCGTCTGTGTGTATCATAGGTGCAAAAATAATAAAAACCAAAAAGACCTCACAGGTTTTTAAAACCTGTGAGGTCTAATTATAATAATTTAAGATTTAAAAAGGACTACTTGATCACTAATTTTTTAGTAACCGAAGCGTCATTTTGAGAAATCTTAACAATGTAAATACCAGTATTCAATGCAGATACATTAATGCGGTTGTTAGTTAACGTTTCATTGATAACTTGTTTTCCTAAAATGTCATAAACAGACACTGTAATAGCGTTATCAGTCGTTCCTAAAATATTTACAAATCCTGTAGACGTTGGGTTTGGATATACTGAGAACGAAGTCGCATTAAAATCATCAACAGATAAGAGTTGTACACTAAAATCATTAGTATCTCTAGCGGTAAGGAAATATTCATTTCCAGATCTTTCATTAATTATACCAACAATATCAGTTGCTGTAGTTGGAAGATTAAATCCAATATAATCAGCAGAAAAGAAAGATGTTCTAAAGTTAAAGTTGTCTGCACCTTCAGTCATAGCGTATACAGTTCCAGTAGAAAAAGTAGCTTCAACGCTGTTGTCCATTGTTACAGCTGTTACTTCTACTAATTCAGACTCATATTGCTCTGGGTTTGCTGTTAACATAGCTAACGTTACTGCTTGTGGCGTTAAGGTATTAGCTGTAGATGAAGCTACTCCAGGATCTGCAGCAGGTACGAATTGCATCATTCCGCTAAATTCACCAAGAGTTCCTACGATACCTGAAATACCGTCGCCAATTGCGTAAGTCGTTGTAATATTTCCTGAATCATCATCTATTAAGATTGCACCAGTTGCATCTTCAATAAATTTTTGACCTCTAAATGATTGTTGATATGTTAACAAAGCTTCACCAGTAAGTTCATAAACTTCACCAACAGTTCCAGCTCTTAGCTCTGCAATGGTTGCAACAGTATTTGATGATAATACACTAAAAGAAACCATATCTTCATCAACTAATCCTCCATTTACAAGTTGAACAGTAATAGCATACGTTTGACCATCAACAGTTGTTACTGCAAAAGGACTAGTAACGTCAGTTGTTGTGTTACCATTAACTATGATATCTATTGATTCACCACCACTTAAATTCGTTGTTGAGAATTCTACATCTACAGATGTTATTCCAGGTGCTATTTCAGCTCCATTTGAAGGTGAGGTTATTGTTATTGAAGGTTGTGCAACAAATCCATCAACAACTCTAATATTATCAAAAGCGATATCTTCATCACCAGAATTTAAACTCATTTCAATTTTAAACGTAATTGAAGAATTTCCAGAAAGTACGATGTTTTCAACATACTCTGTAAAAGTAGATGTGATTTCTGCGCCATCACCAACACCATCAAAATCTGTATCTATTCTTGGCGCACTATTTGATCCAGCAGCTTCACTTCTAATCCAAATTAAATTTTGGTCTGCACCACCATCTAAAGCATAGGTGATATTTACAAAATCAGCGTCATCCCAATCTTGGTTAGTTCCATCGTCATCTTCAGCAAGTAAAATCGCAAAATCAACATCTGATAAACCAGTGACATCAATAGCAATGGTTGAAACTGAAAGCGGTAAAAAAGCACCTTCTCCATCTAAATCTTGGCCTGCAAATATAAACGCACCATCAGCACCATTAACTTCGTAAGTCGTGTTTATGTCGGTTCCATCTGTTCTTAAAAAGAAATCATTAAAACCATCAGAAAACTCCGCTTCTGAGGTTGTGTAATTAGTTCCATTTGTGTCTGTTTCAAAGCTTTCAGAGTATAAAGGGGTTTGCCCAAAAGAAGCAAAACCAATCAAAGCAGTTAAACATAAAAAGTAAAGTTTTTTCATAATTATTAAGTTTTAAATTGTGTTAAAAAAATGCAAACAAATATATGTAGAATTTGAAATTTAAACGAATAAATTGAGTGCTATATGGCTATTTAACAATTGCATAACATTACCTTTTAAAATATCTCTTAATTAATCTGATACCCGTAAACTAAGTTAACTTAACGTTATCAATTTGTGTGTCTGTCTAACTTTTTGTTATTAATACTATCTTTACAAGACTAAGCGTTTCAATTTTAAAAAATGAAAAAGAAGGATATTAAGATTTTATTAGTTGATGATGAACCAGATATTTTAGAGATTGTTGGTTATAATTTAACGTCTGAAGGCTATCAGGTATTAACAGCAGAGAATGGTGCTGATGGTGTCAAAAAAGCTAAAAAAGAAAAACCGCAACTTATTATTCTTGATGTCATGATGCCAGAGATGGATGGTATTGAAGCTTGTGAACAAATTAGAAAAATACCAGATCTCAGTGATACAATCATTACCTTTTTAACTGCTAGAGGAGAGGATTATTCTCAAATGGCTGGTTTTGATGCTGGTGCAGACGATTATATAACAAAACCAATAAAACCAAAAGTTTTGGTAAGTAAGGTTAAAGCTTTGTTGAGACGACTAAAAGAGGACGACAAAGTTGAAGAAATTTTAAAAATTGGAAACTTAGTAATCAATAGAGAAGAATACAAAATTACTATAAAAGGAAAAGAACTCCTACTGCCAAGAAAAGAGTTTGAATTGCTATCTTTGTTAGCTACTAAGCCAAATAAAGTATTTAAACGCGAAGAAATACTTGACAAAGTTTGGGGTAATGAAGTTATTGTTGGTGGACGGACAATTGATGTTCACATTAGAAAACTTCGTGAAAAAATTGGAGATGAAAAGTTTAAAACCATAAAAGGTGTTGGCTATAAGTTTGTTGACTAATGCAAAATAAGATAAAAAAAACGTACAAGTTTGCTTTCAAGACATCCTTGTACATTACTATTTTTTTGACACTCCTATCGAGTGTCTTTTTGTACATATTACATTCCATAGATATCGTCTATCTTGTTTCATTTGCAATCTTCACTTATATTCTTTCTTTCATAGTCATTCAATACAGAGTAGAGCGTTTTATTTACAGACGAGTAAAAAAAATATATGACGATTTAACGCTATTAGAATCAGCATCTTTGCGTAAACAACCTATCACAACAGATATGGCTACGCTTACACAAGAAATTGATAAATATGCAAAAGACAAAAAACTCGAAATAGAAACACTTATCGTAAGGGAAGAGTATCGTAAAGAGTTTTTGGGTAATGTCTCTCATGAATTAAAAACACCGCTATTTACGGTTCAAGGGTATCTCGAAACACTTTTAGATGGTGCCTTGCATGATGAAAATGTCAACGAGAAGTATTTAATTAGAGCTAATAAAGGTTTAGAACGTTTGATCTATATCGTGCAAGATCTAGATATGATTACCAAGTTAGAAGTTGGAGATTTACAGCTTAATATCATGGCGTTTGATATTGTTGAACTCATAGAAAGTGTTTTTGATCTTTTAGAGATGAAAGCTGCCAAGAAACAAATCTCTTTGATTTTTGATATCGATTATAAAGAACCTATTATGGTTACTGCAGATAAAGAACGTATTCAGCAAGTACTTTCAAATCTAATCGTTAATTCTATTAAATATGGCGAGGACAGAGGTACAACCGAAGTTAGCATAGAAAATCTCATAAAAAATAAGGTCATCGTTAGGGTTACAGATAATGGCGAAGGTATTTCTCAAGCTAATATCCTACGATTGTTCGAGCGCTTCTATCGTGTAGATAAAAGTGGTTCTCGTAAAGTTGGAGGCTCTGGTCTTGGTCTTTCTATCGTTAAACACATTATAGAAGCTCACGACGAGAAAATCTACGTAGAAAGTGAATTAAATGTAGGGAGTGAATTTTCATTTACGTTAGAAAAGACTAAATAAATTCTTAAAATTGACCTCGTAATCCATAGCACTCAGTCCTTTAAATTCTGAAACTGTATTTAATTTTTCTATGGTAAAGTCCTCTTGTTTAGAACTAGCAGCTAGCCCTAATTTGGTTAAGCGCTTAGCAAGATATTCTTGTTCATATTGACCAGGAGTCGGTATAAAAAAAACATTCTTACTTAGTTTAGTCAAATCCATAAGTGTTGTGTAGCCAGATCTCGAGACAATTAAACGACTTTCGTTAATGGCATTTTCTAATTCTGAACTCGCCATATAATTATAAATAACTACGTTTTTTTCTTCGGAAACGTGCTGTTCGTTCTCAATCACACCTTTAATAAAGAGTACGCTACCATTATATGTTTTGAACGCTTTTAAAAGTTTTTGTTCTAATAATGTACGTTGAGGTTCTGGTCCAGAAAGTAGCACCATCACGTCATATTTTAAAGGGCGTTCCTTTTTGTTAAACCGACTCAAAGGACCAATATATTTTACTGGGATATCATGCGTATGTGTGTGACCTAATTTTCCACTAAGATTAATATCGCTAAGGTTATCTGGTACCCAGCACTCATGAAAACGTTTAATGATTTTTTGATGTAATTTGGTGCTTAACCAAGTTGTATTGCCACTTAAAACTTGAAGTTGATGCGTCATAAATACACAAGGCACATTTTTATGATAAATCCCTAAACGATTATCTGAGATGATCCCATCAATGTGATAATCTTTTACGATGTCAACGACAGCTTTTCTTTCGGTTTTTATGGCTTTCGCCATTTTTGGAGCGCTTTGTAATAGTTTTAGCCTAAAATGTTTTCCGTTTTTGGGATATGTAATGTTGTATGAAGGGAGTTCTATAGATTGGAGGTCAGGAAATTCTTTCCGCAGTAATGATAATGAAACACCATCACTAGCAATAATGGGTTCAAAATGATGATTTATCAAGGCATTAATAATAGGTATACATCGTGTAGCATGGCCTAATCCCCAATTTAAAGGCGCGATAAGTATTCGTTTCTTGTGTTGAACTTGCTTCAGTATTTTTTATTTTATTGAGTCTATTTTCAAAATCAAAGTTAAAGCTTAATATGTTTCCTTAATTTTACCGCATTAGTAGTAAAAATAATAAATTGTTAAATATAAGTAGTGGGAAGTAAAAATAAACTCAAACGATTTAAAGAAAACGACACATTTGAGAATGTGTTTCAGCCAACAAGAGCCGAATTGGTCGATTCAGAATACGAATTTAAAGGAAACTGGAAGGCTTCCGTTTTTAAAAACGATAACCCGTTAGTGCTAGAACTTGGTTGTGGTCGCGGAGAATATGCTGTAGAATTAGCGAAGAAATTTCCTGAGAAAAACTTCATAGGTATAGACATCAAAGGCGCCAGATTTTGGAGAGGTGCTAAAACAGCAATAGAAGATACGATTCCTAATGTTGCTTTTATTCGCACACAAATTGAATTGGTAGACCACGTATTTGCCGAGAATGAAGTGGATGAAATTTGGATTACATTTCCTGATCCGCAAATAAAATATAAGCGTACCAAACATAGAATGACCAATTCACAATTTTTACAACGCTACAAAACCATTTTAAAACCCGAAGGTGTTGTAAATTTAAAAACCGATAGTGAATTTATGCATGGCTATACACTGGGATTACTACATGGAGAAGGCCACGAAGTGCTTTACGCTAATCATAATGTGTACAAACAAGAAGGTAGTCCAGATGAGGTAACGAGTATTCAAACCTACTATGAATCTCAATATTTAGAACAAAACAAACCAATTACGTATATTAGGTTCAAAATTAAATAGCATTGAATATTACGGTCATTTTTTTTCTAGGATTAATTATAGCGCTTGTGGGTGTTGTTCCTCCTGGTTTGTTAAATATGACCGCTGCAAAAGTAAGTCTCAAAGAAGGCCATAGCAGAGGAATTATTTTCTCATTAGGTGTTTGCTTAATTGTATTTTTACAAACTTATATTGCAGCGATGTTAGCGCGTTATTTAAGTAGTCACCCAAATACAGTTCAGATTTTAAGACAAGTGGCATTTGTTATTTTTGTATTGATTACCATTTATTTTCTGTTCGTTGCGAAGACGAGTTCTAAACCAGAGATAGAAGATCACGCAAAAAGCAAACCTAGTCGCTTTTTTCAAGGGATGTTTTTGTCGGCAATAAACGTGTTTCCTGTTCCATATCAAGCCTATATGACCATTACAATTACAGGTTTTGGATGGTTTTCTTTTGATAAAATGAGTATTATAACCTATTGCTCTGGAGCTGCTACAGGAACTTTTGTTATGTTATATTTTTATATTTTCTTCTTCGATAAAATCAAAAATAAAACATTGACGTCTCAAAAAAATATGAATTATATCATCGGAGCAATCACAGGTATTGTCGCGGTATCAACATTAATTAATATTGTCTTGGGTACGTAATGAAGCTAGAAACTCTCAATTTTTTTGATCGCGTGTATGAAGTGACGAAACTGATTCCCTTTGGAAAAGTAACTAGCTATGGAGCTATAGCAAATTATTTAGGAGCTAAGCGAAGCGCTAGAATGGTAGGTTATGCTATGAATGGCTCCCATGGAAAAGATATCCCTGCACATCGGGTGGTTAACCGAAAAGGACTCCTTACAGGAAAGCATCATTTTGAGGGCACCAACCTCATGCAACAACTTTTGGAAAATGAAGGAATTGTTGTGATAGAAAATCAAATTCAAGATCTCGAAAGGGTGTATTGGGACCCAATGATGGAATTGAAAGACTAGCTTTTTTTAATAATATAAAGGCTTTTAATCTTCTATTCTAGAAGGTCTTAATTATTCAAAAAATTAGAAAACACCACAAATTTTAAGGCCAATAAAAAACGCTAATCTTATCATAAGAAATAGCAATCTCAACACTTTAAATTTAAAGCTTTATTAAGTATCTTTGCATTTAGAATGATTCTGAATACGGATATTATAGAGCGTAACAATAGTTATCAAATGAATCTATCAAATGCGTTTTCATTCAATAACATTAGTAATAGTCAATAATCCCAATGTTTTGGGAATTGTTGAAAAAGAATACAAATAAGCACATGAATTTAAAGAAACAAGATATACTTAAAGCACTCGAAACGATTACTGCACCTGGTGAAGGTCAAAATATGATAGAGAGCGGAGCAGTAACTAACGTGGTCACGTTTGCAGATGAGGTTATTGTTGATATAACGATTACGAATCCAAGTTTACAAGCTAAAAAGAAAACCGAAGTGGAAATCATGCAAACCATTCATAAAGTGGTGTATGAAAAGGCTAAAATAACAGTGAATGTAAAAGTTGATGCACCAAAAAAATCTGCTCCTAATGTCATTAAGGGAAAAGAAATTCCTGGAATTAAAAATATTATCGCTGTAGCTTCTGGAAAAGGAGGTGTAGGGAAATCTACAGTAACTGCAAATCTTGCGGTGACATTAGCGAAAATGGGTTTTAAAGTAGGTATTTTGGATGCAGATATCTATGGCCCATCAATGCCAATCATGTTTGATGTAGAGTTAGAAAAACCTACAGCGGTAAGTATTGAAGGAAAATCAAAAATGAGACCAGTAGAGAACTATGGTGTTAAGATTTTATCCATTGGATTTTTTACTAATCCAGACCAAGCCGTCGTTTGGAGAGGGCCTATGGCTTCAAAAGCTTTAAACCAAATGATTTTTGATGCAGCCTGGGGAGAATTAGATTTCATGCTCTTAGATTTACCTCCGGGAACAGGAGATATTCATTTAAGTATTATGCAAGCACTTCCAATTACCGGAGCTGTTGTAGTAAGTACACCTCAAAATGTAGCACTTGCAGATGCTAAAAAGGGAGTCTCGATGTTTCAACAAGAGAGTATCAATGTCCCAGTTTTAGGTATTATTGAAAATATGGCCTATTTTACACCAGATGAGCTTCCTGATAATAAATATTATATCTTCGGAAAAGAGGGTGCCAAAAATCTTGCTGATGATTTAGGTGTGCGCTTTTTAGGAGAATTACCTTTGATTCAAAGCATAAGAGAAGCTGGAGATATTGGAAGACCAGCAGCGCTGCAAACTGCCACAGAATTAGAGAAAGCGTTTGAGGAAATAACTCGAAATGTAGTAGAAGAAGTTGTGAAGCGTAATGAGAATTTACCTGCAACAGAGGCTATTAAAATAACGACGATGGCTGGTTGTTCAGCAGTTAAAAAAAAATAGATGAGTACAGAAGAACTTAGATTAAATATCGAAAAAGCATTAGACGAGATTCGTCCTTTTTTGCAAAGCGATGGCGGTGATATTTCATTACTATCAATAGAAAATGATACTGTGGTAAAAGTCCAGTTGCAAGGTGCTTGTGTAGGATGTAGTGTGAATCAAATGACACTTAAGTCTGGTGTAGAAATGACTATAAAAAAGTATGCACCTCAAATCGAACAAGTCATTAACATTGAAGCTTAAAATCATATTTGTCATAGATTGATGAAGACATCTATGTTAATATTGCTTTCCTGAAATTAGAATTCATGATTACAACAGATATACTCATTATTGGAGCTGGGCCAACAGGACTATTCACTGTTTTTGAAGCGGGTCTACTTAAATTAAAATGCCACTTAATTGATGCATTACCTCAAGCTGGCGGACAATGTTCAGAAATATATCCTAAGAAACCGATCTATGATATTCCTGCATATCCTGAAATTTTAGCTGGAGATTTAACAGATAAGTTATTAGAACAATGCAAGCAATTTGAACCTGGTTTTACCTTAGGTGAGCGTGCAGAAACAATAGAGAAACAAGATGATGGTTCATTCATTGTAACTACAAATAAAGGTACAAAACACCAAGCACCTGTTGTTGCTATCGCTGGAGGTTTAGGAAGTTTTGAACCACGAAAACCACGTATATCTAATATCTCATCTTTTGAAGACAGAGGAGTAGAGTATATCATTAAAGATCCAGAATTCTATAGAGGTAAAAAAGTAGTAATTGCTGGAGGAGGAGATTCTGCATTAGATTGGAGTATCTTTTTAAGTGATGTGGCAAGTGAAGTAACATTAATCCACAGACGTAGTGAATTCCGTGGGCATTTAGATTCTGTAGATAAAGTACAAGAATTAAAAAACTTAGGCAAGATCAAATTGATTACGCCTGCTGAAGTTATAAATCTTGTTGGGCATCACAAAGTAGAAGCTGTGGTTATAAAAGAATCTAAAGACAAACATATTGACAAGGAATACGAGATTGAATGTGATCATTTTATTCCGCTTTTTGGATTATCTCCAAAACTAGGACCCATTGCCAATTGGGGCTTAGAGATTGAAAAAAATGCAATTAAAGTTGATAATTCACTGGATTATCAAACTAATATTCCTGGAATTTTTGCGATTGGAGATGTGAATACGTATCCAGGGAAATTGAAATTAATTTTATGTGGCTTCCATGAAGCGACATTAATGTGTCAAGCTGCCTATCAAATTATTAATCCAGGAAAACGGTATGTATTAAAATATACAACAGTTGCTGGAGTAGATGGGTTTGATGGTACACGAAAAGAATCACCAAAAGCAGTTGTTAAGAAAATAGATTAATTGGAAAATCCAGATATAAATATAACGATCATTGATAGAGAAGGTGTAAAGCATCAAATTGAAGCGCCTACAGATATGGCCATGAATCTTATGGAAGTTGTTCGCTCTTATGAACTTGCTCCAGAAGGCACCATCGGTATTTGTGGAGGCATGGCAATGTGCGCCTCTTGTCAATGTTATGTGTTAAGTGAAACCCAATTGCCTGAAATGCAAGACGAGGAAGAAGCGATGCTTAGTGAAGCGTTTTATGTTAAGGATAACTCTCGTTTAGGCTGTCAAATTCAAATGAAACCTGAAATGGAAGGTTTGAAGGTGGAACTCGCTCCTGAATCCTAATAACGAAATGTTATTGAGAGAAGCTTTTTTGCGACGAACCAATCTCATTAAAAGTAGAGTAAATAACAAAAAATTGTTACGTCCTTCGTCCTCGCAATGACAGATATGATATAATTAACTCGTTTTATAATCTACCAATTTTTGCGGACCCTCCAATAACACCCTAACGATCTTCAAAGTCCCATCATCGCTAGTAGCAATTTGCCATTTGATAAGTGATATTTCGCCATTCTCAATTTCAATACCAGTAATACTTCTTGGGTGCACACAACTCCCATCATTAAAAAAAGCGATGTCTCTAGGTTCTGGAAAACGAGGTCTATGCGTATGACCTACAATGGTGATGAGGTTGTTATTTTCTGTAATCCATTTTTTGGTTCGTCGTTCTACTTTAATTAACTCGGTATAGTTTTTTGCAGGACTTGTGGGATCTGCAATTCCCATAACATTTAAAGGCTTCCAGAGTACACGAACCATAAAACGACTCCATTTCCAAAAGCGATAATTCCACCAATCGGCTTGATGGCCATGGGTTAGAAATAGTTCTTGTCCAGTTTCAGAATGTTTTAAAACCACGCCTTCATGATATTTAAGATTGCAAAAGAGCTCGACTTCTTCGCCCGTTTTAACGTCAAAAAATGTAGATAAATGTTTTTCTACATATTTAGGATCTCGATAAACTATATCATGATTTCCCCAAATCATGTGTAAACGGTCCTGTTCATGAAATAGTTTCATTAACATATACACGTTTTTGTGTGCATCAAAAATGGACTTGAAAGTTAAGTTTTCCCATAGTTCGTCACCATCTCCAATTTCAGCATAGCTAAAACCTTCAGCATAATAATACTTGAGTGCGTGGAAATACGTATTGCGATTATTAGCAAAATCATCTGCAAAACTATTATCACCTCTATGACAATCGCTAAATAATATGAACTTACTGGTATCATCAAAATTGACAACTTTAGCAGTTGCATAAGCGCGATCTAATCTTTTTTTTGAAGACATGAGAAAACTTTCAACTAAAATAAGCAGAATAAAGTAACTAGTTATTGGTCTGTCTTTTTTTAATTGTAAAATCTTGTAAGGATATCGATTAAAAAGAGAATTAAGATTTTAGTGAGATTAGATTCCGACGGTAATAAATTACAAAAGGCGCTAGTTTTAAAATTTCCGAAGCAAAAAAAATGCTTCCCATGAAGAGAAGCATTTTTATATACTATTGTTTTTTAAACCTTACTCGTAATTTACCACCCAAGTGAGGTAATTAAATGTCGTTTATTTATGCTGAACGAGTTTTAGTAACGACTAATTAAAAGCGTTTAAACCAGTAATATCCAGACCTGTAATTAGTAAATGAATATCGTGAGTCCCTTCATAAGTGACAACACTTTCAAGGTTCATCATATGTCGCATAATAGAATACTCTCCACTTATTCCCATACCTCCTAACATTTGTCTTGAGTCACGAGCAATTTTTAAAGCCATATCCACATTATTACGTTTTGCCATAGAGATTTGAGCAGATGTTGCAGTTCCGTTTTCACGCATAACGCCTAGTCTCCAAGCTAATAATTGTGCTTTGGTGATTTCAGTAATCATTTCAGCAAGTTTCTTTTGTTGCAATTGAAATTGTCCAATTGGCTTACCAAACTGAATACGTTCTTTGCTATATCTCAATGCCGTATCATAACAATCCATGGCAGCACCAATTGCTCCCCAAGCAATACCAAAACGAGCAGAATCTAAGCAACCTAATGGCGCTCCTAATCCAGATTTATTTGGTAATAAGTTTTCTTTTGGCACTTTAACGTTATCAAAAATTAGCTCACCAGTAGCCGATGCTCTAAGTGACCATTTGTTATGAGTTTCAGGCGTTGAGAATCCTTCCATGCCACGTTCTACAAGTAGACCGTGAATACGTCCTTCTTCATTTTTTGCCCAAACGACAGCGACCTGACAAAAAGGTGAATTAGAAATCCACATTTTAGCACCATTTAAAAGATAATGGTCACCCATATCTTTAAAATTTGTGGTCATGCCACTAGGATTACTTCCGTGATCGGGTTCCGTTAAACCAAAAGATCCCATCCATTCTCCACTCGCTAGTTTTGGTAAGTATTTTTTACGTTGTTCTTCGTTTCCGTATTTCCATATTGGATACATGACCAAAGACGATTGAACAGATGCTGTACTTCTCACACCAGAGTCTCCGCGCTCTATTTCTTGCATAATTAAACCATAAGAAATTTGATCTAAACCAGCACCACCAGATTCTTCTGGAATGTATGGTCCAAAAGCACCAATTTCTGCCAATCCACTAATTATAGATTTTGGAAATTCTGCTTTTTGCGCAGCTTCCTCAATTATTGGTGAAACATCACGCTTAACCCATTCTCTGGCAGCATCGCGTACTAATTTATGTTCTTCTGTAAGTAATTCGTCAAGATTGTAATAATCAGGAGCTTCGAATAAATCTGGTTTCATACTTGTGTTATTTTGTTTGGATTACAAAAATAACGAAAACGTTTTCTTAATACTACATTTTCAAATAAAAATCCTGAGTCAAATTTATGTAATCCTCTGTGTATTTATGGCGGGCAGTTTCAATAATTAATTCTGAAATTTTTACATCTTGTTTTTCGAATGCAAATTCAATGAGACTTCTTTTGATTTCTGCGGAAGGATTTCCTCTAACATGTAAAATTTGTTTTAGAAAAAGACCAACTTGGGCAGCAAGACCAATAAATCTCTTTTCTTCGGAAAATGGAATAACAACATTAAATCGTCCATCTTTTGATAGTAACGAAGAAACACTTTCTAAAAGATGCTCAAAAGGCATTGCATCTTGAAACCTGGCAAGATCGCGTTGTGTGTTTTCAGTTTTATAGTCTTCAGAATAAAATGGCGGGTTGCAAATAATCAACGCATATTGGTCATCAATTTCTTCGGCAAATTCCTCTAATGACGCATGATAGCAAAACAAGCGGTCATTCCAAGGTGATTGTTCAAAATTATCTACACATTGTTCATAAGCGTTATCATCTATTTCGAGTGCTTCGATGACTTGAGCACCGCAACGTTGTGCGAGCATTAAAGCTAAAACACCAGTTCCAGCACCAATATCTAAAACTGAAAATGGATTACTATCAATTGAAGCCCATGCGCCCAGTAACACACCATCTGTGCCAATTTTCATAGCACATTGATCTTGATTAACTGAGAATTCTTTGAACTGAAAAGGTGTATTCATATTGATATTTTTGTCATTCAAAAGGCGGGGCGACTGAAGAATCTTGCATTTAAGTTATGAGATTCTTCGCTTTGCTCTGAATGACATTTTTATTCTTCTAAATATAAATCAATCAACCCTTCCGGGGTATCTACAAAAATCGTTTTATTCTCTTTGTCCAATTTTGAAATAAATTCATCATTCATTGGGATTAAGATTTCTATTCCATCTCTATCAATTTCAAAAAGTGATTGTGCAGTAGAGTCATTAACAGCTTTAATTATACCAACATGTCCAAAATTTTTGTCCTCAACTTTAAACCCGATGATCTCATGAAAGTAAAACTTATCATCTTCTAATTTTGGTAAAAATTTAAGTGGTAAATAGAGCCCGCTTTTCATAAGAGAGTCAGCATCTTCTTCGGTATCTACATCTTCAAACTTAACACGTAGTAATTCAGATTTATGCAGTTGAGAAGATTCAATAAAAAAGGGAAGTAATGTATCACGAACTTCTATGAAAACGGAGTCCATATTTTCATACAGTGCAGGCTCATCGGTATCTAGTTTGACTAATAGCTCACCTTTAAAACTATATTTCTTAACAATTTTTCCTAAAAAAAAGCAATCTGATTTTTGCATCGAAAATTTTTATTTTCGTCCCCTTGATAAAGGGAAGCTAGTTTGTGTCCTTTTTAAATATGTACGATTCCATTTTCATGGGAATACGTAAAAGTTTTTTAAACTAAAAAACTCCGATACATCGTATCGGAGTTTAAAAGTATAAAAAATAATGTTCTATTTTTCTTCTTCAGTTGCTGCTTCAGTATCCGCTGCTGTTGCATCTTCAACTTCTTTAGTAACATCTGCATTCTCACTAGCTTCGGGAGTTTCCTCTTCTTCAACTTCTGGAATAGCTGCTGCTATTCTTGCTTCATTAACTGCTTTTTCTGCTGCTAATGCATCAGCTTTCGCTTTTGCTTGAGCATCAGATAATCCAGCTTCTTTAGCTTGAACTGTTCCTGCTTTTTCTTGTAACCAAGCGTTGAATTTTTCTTCAGCTTGCTCTTCAGTTAAAGCACCTTTAGCTACACCACCAGCTAAATGATTTTTTAGCATTGCACCTTTGTAAGACAAAATTGCTCTTGCTGTGTCAGTTGGTTGTGCACCATTCTGTAACCATTGTACTGCTCCATCAACATCTAATTCTACTGTTGCTGGATTAGTGTTTGGATTGTAAGCACCTAATTTTTCTAAGTATTTACCATCTCTTTTTGCTCGTGCATCTGCTGCAACGATCCAATAATAAGGTTTCCCTTTTTTACCGTGTCTTTGTAATCTAATTTTTACAGGCATATTTTTAATTAATTTGCGAGGTTCGCGACCTCTATTATTAATGAGGCGCAAAGATACTACAATAATTTAATTCTCAACATTTTATTTCTAATTAAGTATTATTGAAAATTTATCATATTTTTGAAATCTTAAATGCTAAATTTGTGTTGAAAATAGTTTGAAATATATAATCTGTTTTCTAGCATTAGAAATCAAATATTAAATAGCGGTGTAACGTTATGTATAACCTATAATATACCTCATTTTTATTAGAGGAAGAAAACTTAAGTAATGAAAAAATTAGCGATACTTTTTTTAACGGTATTAACTCTATTCAGTTGTGGTGATGAAGTCGAATTCAATTCGCCCGCATTTCAAGGGAATCGAGATAACGTACAATGGAAAGCAGAATTCACTAGTGCTTCAATTAATGAGGATGGTTATCTTACAATAACTGCTGGAAATAATATAGAAACTGTATCCCTTACAATTCCTTCTGTCGCGGTGGGAACTTATATATTAGGAGACGTTAATTCTATGGAAGGACGTTTTGTGGATTTTAATGGTGTTGTGTATTCCACAAATAATAGGCCAGATGAAAGTGTTTCTATTTATCCAGAATACGGTTTTGTCAAACTAGATGAAATCTCCAATAATACATTTACAGGAACTTTTGAATTTAATGCGTTTGATGAATCAGGACTTAACGTAATTAATTTTGGAGGTGTTACAGAGAGTAACGCGGTCAATGGTCCTGGCAATAATCCTATTAATGGCGGAATCTTCTTTAGAATTCCATTGGTTTCTGGTGCTATTCCCGCAGTTGTAATTACCTGTGATGATACTGATACTGATGTGGCTCTTACGCGATCAGCATATTTAACAGCGTTCTCGCCATCTCCAGATTATATTGACATGGGTACTTATATCAATGCGTGTTTAGCCTATACTGAAGCCTTATCAATTAAAAGAGATTATTGCGGTGATGTAGATGGTTTAATTGCAGAGGAATTTGTAAACCTTAACGATTGCTTGTTTCCTTGTGATTTAGCACTGCAAAACAGAGTTACTGCACAATCTAGTTTTGAAACTGCAACCCTCGGAACTTATTTAGAGGCTTGCAATAATTACGCATTTTATTTACAAGAACAAATCAATATTTGTGGTGACGAAGATGGAAGTATTCAAGGAACTTTAGATGCTTTTAATTGTGCTGATGATGATGCGGACGGTGTGCCTAACTTTTTCGAAGATTTTAATGGAGATGGAAATTTAGATAATGATGATACAGATTTAGACGGTATCGCTAATTATTTAGATAATGATGATGATGGTGACGGTATTTTAACAATAGATGAAGCAAAAGACATGGATGGTAATCCTGTTGATACAGATGGTGATAATGACGTTGATTATTTAGATAATGATGATGATGGTGACGGACTCTTCTCAAACTTTGAAGCAGGTGATGCAGATGCAGATGGTATATTAGATTATCTCGATGCGGACGATGATGACGATACAATTTTAACAATTAATGAAAATGCAGATCCTAACTTAGATGGCGATCCAGCAGACGCTTTAGATACAGATGCTGACGGTATTCCAGATTATTTGGATAACATGTAAAATTAAAGAACACTATTTCTCTAACAAAAAGTCAGCTCAAAAAGGCTGACTTCTTTTGTTTAAAACTGTTCATAACTTCGTTTCTAAAAAAAGGAGTTTCTTCGTAATTTTATACACTAGCTTTTATGGAATCAATTTTGAGAACCATTAGGTTTTTAGTATTAATTTCTCACATAAGAGTAATGACTCAACGCTTTGTGCCTCTGCGCCTCTGCGGGAAAATAAATAGCCCAAAATCGTATGTATTTAATTTTCGATACCGAAACTACAGGATTACCAAAACGCTGGGATGCGCCTATTACAGATGTAGATAATTGGCCAAGGTGCATTCAAATTGCATGGCAACTGCATGATGAGATGGGTAACTGTGTCGAGCATCAAGATTATTTAGTAAAGCCAGATGGATTTAATATTCCGTATGATGCAGAAAAAATTCACGGTATTTCAACCGAGTTAGCGCAAGAGCAAGGAATTCCTCTTCAAGAGGTTTTAGAAAAATTTAATGTAGCGTTATCCAAGACTAAATTTGTCATTGGTCAAAATGTGAAATTTGATCTCAATATTATGGGAGCAGAATTTGTAAGAGGAGATCTTGCAAATCAACTTCAAGAACTACCGGTTTTAGATACCTGTACTGAACATACTGCTTCATTATGTGAGCTTCCAGGTGGTCGCTACGGAAAGTTTAAACTACCAACCCTTACAGAATTACATCAATTTTTATTTAATAAACCATTTTCCGAAGCACACAACGCAACTGCAGATGTTGAAGCAACAACACGTTGCTTTTTCGAATTGTTACGTTTAGGTGAATACACAAAGGAACAATTAGATGTTGAGCCTGAATATTTTCAGGGTTTTAACGCCAAGAATCCGCAAACGATTCAGCTTATTGGATTAAAGCATATCAACCTTAAAAAGGAAAGCGCTAAAATTAATGCGCGACTCCAAAAGTTACAAGCAGTTGATATTTCTGAAGAAGAAATAAAAGAGAATATTTCTGGTTTAGCAGATGTTGAATTTGTGCACCTTCATAATCATTCGCAGTTTTCGGTATTACAATCAACGATAAGTATTACAGATTTGGTTGCTGTAGCAGCAGAACACGATATGCCGGCGGTTGCATTGACTGATCATGCGAATATGATGGGCGCATTTCACTTTGTGAAAGCAGTTAATAATCATAATAAAGGTGTAAAAGCTAAAGTTGCAGAAGCAGAGGAGAAAGGTGAAACGTTAGATTTAAAAGAAATCAAGCCTATCTTAGGTTGTGAGTTTTTTGTGTGTGAAAATCATGCTGATAAAACCAGAAAAGATAATGGGTATCAAATTGTCCTAATCGCTAAAAATAAAAAGGGTTATCACAACTTAGCAAAACTGTCATCACATGCATTTGTAGATGGATTTTACTACTTGCCAAGAATTGATAAAAAACTAATTCAGCAATACAAAGAAGATTTAATTTGCTTGACTGGAAATCTTTATGGAGAAGTGCCAAGTAAAGTTTTAAATGTTGGTGAAAATCAAGCTGAAGACGCCTTAATTTGGTGGAAACAAGAGTTTGGTGATGATTTGTATGTAGAACTCATGCGACATAATCAAGAAGATGAAAATCGTGTCAATCCTGTACTTGTTAAATTGGCTAAAAAACATGAGGTGAAGCTTATTGCGAGTAATAATACGTATTACTGTAAGCAAGAAGATGCTAATGCACATGATATTTTATTATGTGTAAAAGATGGTGAAAAACAAGCAACACCCATTGGACGTGGTCGTGGATATCGCTACGGAATGCCAAATCAAGAGTATTACTTTAAGTCCTCTGATGCCATGAAATCCCTCTTTAAAGATATTCCTGAGGCGATTACAAATATACAAGAGGTTGTTGATAAAGTAGAGGCCTACCAACTCGCTAGAGACGTATTATTGCCAGCTTTTGATATTCCTGAAAAATTTAAAGATGCCGCCGATATAGCAGATAAAGGGAAACGTGGAGAAAATGCATTTCTAAAGCATTTAACATTCGTAGGTGCCAAAAAGCGATATGGAGAAGAGTTAAGTGAAGAAGTTATAGAACGTCTTGACTTTGAGCTAAGCGTTATTGAAAATACAGGTTATCCTGGTTACTTTTTGATTGTTGAAGATTTTATTAGGGAAGCTCGCAAAATGGATGTTTCTGTTGGTCCAGGTCGTGGATCTGCTGCAGGATCTGTGGTTGCCTATTGTCTTTGGATTACCAATATAGATCCCTTAAAGTACGACTTGCTTTTTGAGCGTTTCTTGAATCCAGATCGTGTAAGTATGCCCGATATTGATATCGATTTTGATGATGAAGGTCGAAGTCGCGTGATGGATTATGTGATTGATAAATACGGTTCAAGTCAGGTGGCTCAGATTATCACCTATGGTACAATGGCTGCAAAATCATCGATTCGTGATACTGCAAGAGTTCTTGATTTACCATTATTTGAGGCAGACCGTATTGCGAAACTGATTCCAACGATGTCAAAACTAAATAAGATTTTTGGCCTATCGGAAAAGGAATTAGGTAAGAAATTTAGAGCAGAGGATTTGGATAAAGTCAATGAACTCTTAAACATAGCTGATGGTGATGGTCTAGATGCTGAAACTATAAACCTTGCCATATCGCTTGAAGGCTCTGTGAGAAATACAGGAATTCATGCCTGTGGAGTAATCATCACACCAGATGATATTACTAAGTTTGTTCCTGTTGCGCTTGCAAAAGATTCAAATTTGTATGTCACTCAGTTTGATAACTCGGTGGTTGAAGATGCTGGTTTGCTTAAGATGGATTTCTTGGGATTGAAAACCTTAACGCTTATTAAGGATACGGTTAAAATCGTCAAAGCAAAACATGATATTTTATTAGACCCAGATTCTTTTCCGTTAGATGATGAAAAGACCTATGAGTTATTCCAAAAAGGAGAAACTGTTGGTGTGTTCCAATATGAATCTCCCGGAATGCAAAAACACCTTAAAGATTTAAAACCTACTGTTTTCGAAGATCTCATTGCAATGAATGCATTGTATCGTCCAGGGCCAATGGAGTATATCCCAAGTTTTGTTAGACGTAAACATGGTGATGAAGATATTGAGTATGATTTACCAGCAATGGAAGAGTATCTCAAAGAAACCTACGGAATTACAGTCTATCAAGAGCAAGTGATGCTACTGTCTCAAAAGCTAGCAGATTTCACAAAAGGTGAAGCAGATGTTTTGAGAAAAGCGATGGGTAAAAAGCAAATTGCGGTTCTCGATAAAATGAAACCAAAATTTATTGAGCAAGCAAGTGCTAAAGGTCATGATGCTAAAGTTCTAGAAAAGGTTTGGAAAGATTGGGAAGCGTTTGCGAGTTACGCCTTTAACAAATCTCACTCTACATGCTACGCTTGGATTGCTTACCAGACAGCTTATTTGAAAGCCCATTATCCTGCAGAATATATGGCTGCAGTACTGTCAAATAACATGAATGACATCAAGCAGGTGACCTTCTTTATGGAAGAGTGTAAGCGCATGAGAATGGCAGTTTTAGGACCAGATGTTAATGAATCCTATTATAAGTTTTCGGTGAATCAAGATGGTGCTGTTCGTTTTGGGATGGGAGCCATTAAAGGTGTTGGTCATGGTGCGGTAAAAACAATTGTTGCTAATCGTAAAGAAGAGGGGCATTATAAGTCAATTTTCGATTTGTCAAAACGTATAGATTTACGCGCAGCAAACAAAAAAGCATTTGAAAACTTGGCTTTAGCGGGAGGTTTTGATGGATTTGGAGACACACATCGTGCGCAGTATTTTCAAGATGAGGGTGATGGGGTTACTTTTTTAGAAAAAGCGATTAAATATGGTGCTAAACATCAAGAAAATGAAAATTCCTCGCAAGTAAGTTTATTCGGTGCTGCTAGTGATGTTCAAATTGCAGAGCCTGTTGTTCCACCTTCTGAAGAATGGGGAACCATGGAGAAACTAGCTCAAGAAAAAGAAGTCGTAGGTGTTTATATTTCGGGCCATCCCTTAGATGACTTTAAAGTGGAGATGAAATCGTTTTGTAGTGGTAGTCTCGCCTTTTTTAATGATTTAGGGACTTATGTTAATCGTGAAATCACCTTTGGAGGTGTGGTTACAGATGTGCAACACCGTGTCAGTAAACAAGGTAAAGGTTGGGCTATTTTTATGGTTGAAGATTATACAGATAATTTTGAATTTAGAATCTTTGGAGAAGAGTATCTTAAGTATAGACACTTTCTAGTTAAAAATAGTTTTGTCTATGTAAAATCTTTTGTTAGAGAAGGTTGGGTCAATAGAGAGACGGGTAAAAAGAGTGATCCGAGGCTTCAGTTTAATAGTTTTCAGTTGTTGCATGATGTTATGGATACGTATGCTAAAAAACTGTCAATTCAATTAAATATAAAAGATTTACAAGAAGAGCGAATTTCAGTATTGCAAGATTTGTTTAGAATGCATTCAGGAGAAAAAATACTCAACTTTGTGGTGTATGACAACGCTGAAAAGATAAAACTGAATATGCCTAGCCGAAAACAGAAAATAAAGATCTCACAAGAACTATTAGATGAGTTGACTCATCATAATGTGATGTATAAGTTAAATTAACGCAGTTATTTGTGTTTTTGAAGTGAGTACAATATACAATAACTCAATAACCTCATAATCAAAACAAATACTGTCACTGTAAGGTTTGGTTAAATTTTTGACTAATTTTGTGTATTAAATTAAAGTTAAACATTAAGAACATATAATTATGGCATTAGAAATAACAGATGCGAATTTTGAAGAAATAGTATTAAAGAGTGATAAGCCAGTAGTGGTTGATTTCTGGGCTGCTTGGTGTGGACCATGTAGAATGGTTGGGCCAATCATTGACGAAATCAGTACAGATTACGAAGGTAAAGCTGTTGTAGGTAAAGTAGATGTTGATGCAAATCAAGAGTTTGCTGCTAAGTATGGTGTAAGAAATATTCCTACAGTTTTAGTATTTCAAAACGGAGAAGTTGTTGGAAGACAAGTTGGTGTAGCTCCTAAAAATGCTTATTCTGAAGCAATCGATGCTTTATTGTAAAAGATAATTCATAAAGAATTGATAAAAGGTTTGCCATTGTGGTGAACCTTTTTTTATTTTTAACTAAAATTAAGACCTAAGATAAATACATATGAGTAAGCAACTAAAAGCGCAAGATTTAATTGATAGTAAATTATTAGAAGAACGCAAGGTATTCCTCTGGGGAATGGTGGATGATAAATCCGCAAAACACGTGATTGATCGTTTGTTATATTTAGACTCTTTAGAAACTAAAGATATCCATTTATACATAAATAGTCCTGGAGGCTATGTTACTTCTGGATTTGCAATGTATGACTGTATTAAGTCACTAAATAGTGATGTGTCGACAATTTGTACGGGATTAGCAGCATCAATGGGATCAATATTATTATCTGTTGGTACAAAAGGAAAACGTTTTATCCAACCACATGCTAGAGTAATGATTCACCAACCAAGTGGTGGAGCTCGCGGACAAGCAAGCGATATTGAAATTACAGCTCAAGAAATTTTAAAAACAAAAGAATTGAGCGCTAAAATATTAGCAGACAATTGCGGACAAGATTTCGATAAGGTCATGAAAGATTTTAATCGTGACCATTGGATGGGAGCAGATGAATCTAAAGCCTATGGAATTGTTGACGGAATAATCTAAACTTTTTTTTTCTTCGGAAATTTTTAAATTTATGACATTCTAGATGCCGTAATATGAAAACCGTAGTATCAAAAGAATATATATAATCAGAAAAATATCTCCCCAGCTTGTGCTGAGCGTAGTCGAAGTATGGGGCGATTTAGAACGGATGAACTTACAAGCAGAACTTAATAACGCTGGAGGCTTTAAAAACCTGGAATTACTCGCTAAACAAGTCGTTGAGGGATTTATATCCGGCATGCATAAAAGTCCGTTTCACGGTTTCTCTGCGGAGTTCGCTGAGCATAAAATCTATAATCAAGGCGAAAGTACGCGTCATATCGATTGGAAGCTTTACGCTAAAACAGATAAGTTGTATACTAAACGATATGATGATGAGACAAACTTACGTTGTCACCTTATTGTGGATAATAGTAGTTCTATGCATTATCCCGAGATGAAAGATTTTAGTATTTCTAAATTGAATAAAATTGGTTTTTCTGCATTAGCATCTGCATCACTAATGCAAATATTGAAGAAGCAACGTGATGCAGTTGGTTTAAGTATTTATAGCGATGCTTATGACTATTATTCCCCAGAAAAGGGTAGTGAGCGTCATCACCAAATGTTATTGGCTCAATTAAGTAAAATGGTAGTTTCCAAAACGCTTAATAAGCAAACGGAGACCTATACATATTTACACCAAATTGCAGAGAATATTAAAAGAAGATCTCTTATTTTTCTTTTTACAGATATGTTTCAAACATCAATTGATGCGATGAAATTATTTGAAGCTTTAAGACATCTTAAACATAATAAACATGAAGTTGTATTATTTCATGTGATTGATAAAGAAAAAGAACTGAATTTTAATTTTGACAATACACCTAAGCGATTTATAGATGTAGAGACGAATGAATTCATAAATCTATATCCAGATACAGTAAAAGAAGGCTATGAAAGTGCTGTGGATGATTATTTTAAGGGCATTAAATCAAAGTGTCTGCAGTATCAAATTAAGTACGTTGAAGCAGATATAAATAAGTCTTTTGATACTATATTGACGACGTACATGGTGGAGCGTCAAAAATTTAAATAAATTTTTCAGAAAAATATTCCAAAAACATTTGTGGAATTAAAAATGGGGTGTATATTTGCCATCGCAATAACGCAACGGTCTGGTAGTTCAGTTGGTTAGAATGTCGCCCTGTCACGGCGAAGGTCGCGGGTTCGAGTCCCGTCCAGACCGCTAAAATTGCAACACTAAAGCTTCAAGAAATTGGAGCTTTTTTTTCGCAATAAAAAGAAGTTGTGTTGTTCTCAGAGAAATCTGAGAGTTGTAAGAAACTCAATGTTGTTGAGTCCTTACCAATGAGAAGCTTTCCTTTTTTCTTTATAAGAAAATCGGGATGCTTTTTTGTTTTATAACCTTTTCAAATTATAATTTATTTTAAAAAAGGTGTCCTATTAGGTGTGCATATACTATTTCTGAGATCTTCCATTCTATTCCATTTTAATGATTAATAATCGTATTTTAAAACAAATTTAAAAACATAAATTTCATGAAAATCATCAAATTATTATTACTGTTACTAATTTTTACTCTTTCATTTTCGCATATAAATGCACAATCAATAAAAGACCAAAAAATGCAAAATAATAAAGTAAGTTTGTTTTCTGATGACGAATTTGGAAATCTTCATTTGTGGTTTTATCATGAAGTCCAAAAAATGAAATTGTCTGAAATTATCTGAAAATGCTGATAATGCTTATGGAAGTTTTCTGTCCATGCATCTCCAAAGAATGAGTCGATTGGATGATAAAGATAAAGGACATTTAAAAGCTGAAATTATTAAAGGTTTAATGAGATTTTTGATAAATTAAATCTAGACGTTAGACCAATTCTTAATGAAGATCAATTTGCCCAGCATTTAGAAATTACGAATGTATTATCTAAGGCCATTTTGAATAAATTAAATCAAGAGTAATTACTATTAATGTATAGGACTGAATGTTAATAATAGATACGTTTTGACTTTGAGTAATTTGTCTTACTCACCTAGGTCTTAAAAAAAACATAAAGCTTCAAGAAATTGGAGCTATTTTTTTGCACAATAAAGACGTTGTGTTTTTCTTTGAGTGTTTTACGAATCTCAATGTAGTTAAGCTCTTACAAATGAGGAGCTTTCCTTTTTTCTGAATAAGAAAATTGGCACGCTTTTTTGTATTAGAGATGTTCTTGAAGATATAGCCTAAGTTGTGAGTTATCAATATGTTACTAATAAATGCTAACTCTTAAAATGCATTTTGTCGGAACAATATTACTTTTTGTCGGGTTTTTATTTGTTTTTCTCATTAATAGTAATATCTTTGTTGTCCTTCTTAAGCCCCGTTACCCACTTATTTAGGAATATTATTTAATCCATTTTAGGTTTATGTCATTAGACATTTAAACTATTTTGATTTTTTTGACATTTTATGTCGACAAGTTAATAATCCATTCTTCCCTCGAATTGGCATTTTTGATGCTATTTATTGTTAACATAATTAAAATTGAATATATAATCCCTAAAATTGATTAGCATGAAGACTCTAAAAATTACTTTATTATTATTGGCAGTAGTATTATTAACTGTATCTGGACAAAGCAGTGATGTTGTTGTTGTAGATGCGAATGAAACAACTTACAAGACTCAAAAGCAGTATGATTTATTAGCGCATGCTAAGAAAAAAACAAAATTAGTTCCGCAAGGATAATTTTAAAATTTAAAATTTTCAAGAGCTCTTATTTATATAAGGGCTTTTTATATGTTATAAATAAAATTATTCTAACTTTGATTGATAACATAAAATAATTAATCTTGAAAAAGGGTCTAGTACTGGTTTTGATTTTTTTAATCGCATTCTTATCTTACGCCCAAAACGACGAGAACCAATTAGAGAAAGCTATTTCTTTAAGGCAAAATTCACGAAATAGAGATAATTCACTTCAAGAGCGTCTTCAACTTGCACTAGAATCTGTGAAAATTGTAAAAGACATAAAAATAGATTCTTCTCTTCTACTCAGTAACAGACAACTTTCTCTTTTATATTTCGAGAACGAACAGTATGAATATTTTCTTGACTTAAACATGGCTAATATCGTGATTTCAAAAAAGCTAGGTGACTCGACAGCAGCTGCGTTAGCAAATGATAATCGTGCTCGTTATTATCATTCTGAACAAGAACATGATAGTGCTTATTACTATTATTCAAAGTCTTTAAATTTTTATTTGACGAGTAACCTGCTCAAGCAAAAAGCTACTATACTACTCAATATAGCCGATATACAGGATACTGAAAAGGATTATATAGGAGGCGAGGAGAATGCCATAAAATCGATTCGTATTTTCGAGACCTTACCAAGTTCAGAGGATAATCTTGATAACCTTTGGATTTTGAATAATTTGTTAGGGATTATCTCATTAAAACTTGGTAATACTGAAAAATCTTTAGAGTATCATAGTAAAGCAGAATCTATTTCAGATGATATGCAATACGGGTTTTATAATAAGATTTTTTCTGAAAATAACAAAGCTTACGTTTATAGGGAGCAAAAACAATATGATAAATCTTTAGAGCTTTATGGTTGGCTCAAGAGTATTAGAGATCAATATGATGAATATGACCCCACCTTTTATCCATTGGTTATAAGTAATTATGCTTACACAAAACTCTTGGCGGGTCATAATGATTTTAATACTATGGAAGCGTTTTTTATAGAGGCTTTTAATATTAGTACTAACTTGGATGATCCTGTTACTAAACTTCCAATTAGTATCGATTTATCTAGATTTTATTTGCAGCAAAAACAGCAAGATTCGTCCTTGAAATATGCTAATATATCTTATAAAATGGCGAAGGAAACCTCGTCTAATGAAATTTTATTAGATGCTTTAAAAGTGCTTTCCCAATTAAAACCGGGTGAGGATGGAAAAGCGTATCTTAATGAACATATTAAACTTAGTGACAGTTTACTTAATGTAGAACGAAGCGTAAGAAACAAATTTGCTAGAATAGAATTTGAAACCGATAAAATCGAAGAAGCCAATGAAAAGATGTCACAACAGCTTATTTGGTTATTGGTGATTTCTGGAGGGCTTTTAACCACTATGCTTTTTTTATATATAATTGTTAAACAACGCGAAAAAAACAAAGAACTTAAATTCGAAAAAGACCAACAAAAGGCAAATGAAGATATTTACAACCTAATGTTGTCACAACAAGATAAAGTGGACGAAGCAAGAGCTAATGAGAAAATAAGAGTCTCAAAGGAGCTTCATGATGGCATTTTAGGACGATTATTTGGAACAAGGCTAAGTTTGGATAGTTTTAATCTTTCCGAAGGGAAAGAAGCCATTAGTAAACGTGCTGCTTATATTAGTGAACTTAAAATTATTGAGGATGATATTCGTAAAGTTTCACATGATTTAAGTACTGACCTTGTTTCTGGCTCTGGGTTTATGGATATTGTGACTGAGTTAATAGATAAGCAAACTAATGCTTACAAATTAAAATCCATTTTTGATTTTACCGATGATATTCATTGGGAGATGGTGCCTAACAAGACTAAAATCAACATCTATAGGATTATACAAGAGTCACTTCAAAATATTTATAAACATGCCAATGCTAAGGTGGTTAAAATTAGTTTTGAATTAAAAAATAATGTAATTTGCTTGGCAATATGTGATGATGGAGATGGTTTTAATATCAATAAGAGTAAAAAAGGGATTGGTATTAAAAACATAAACTCTAGAGTTGGAGATGTTAAAGGGAAAGTGCAATTTCACTCTGTAGTAAAAGAAGGGACTGAGGTTATTATTACAATACCTTACAAAAATTAGACGCAATGCAACAAATTCATATTCTAATGGTGGATGATCACCCAATCATTATAGAAGGCTATCAAAATACGTTAATGGCAACCAAAAAAAATAATCAAACGCTGATTATTGATACCGCTAATACTTGTGATGCTGCCAACTTACTTATTCAAAAAGCAGTAAATGAACGTCCTTATGACGTTTGTTTTTTTGATATTAGTTTACCGCCTTCTAAAGATGGTAAGATTACATCTGGAGAAGACCTGGCTAAAATTTCACGCAATAAAATGCCTAATGCTAAAGTTGTTATTTTAACAATGTTCAATGAGTCTTATCGCATTCATAATATTGTAAAGGAGCTAAATCCAGATGGTTTTTTAATTAAAAGTGATTTGACATCTAGTGAATTGGCTGAGGCTTTCCAGCATATATTGTTAGATCCACCTTATTACAGTAGTACAGTGAGTACATTCTTAAATAAATCTATAATTAATGAAATCTATGTAGATGAAATTAATCGTAAAATTCTACATTTATTATCTCAAGGAATTAAGACAAGAAGCTTAACAGAGCATATAGATTTGTCAATGAGTGCTATTGAAAAACGTAAAAAACAACTTAAAATCTTATTCTCTATTCATAACGGTAAGGATGAATCCTTAATAAATGAAGCTCGACAAAAAGGATATCTCTAAAAAAAACTGTTAAAGTTTTCATTTTCAAAGTGTTAAAAACCTCTTGAAATCACCAGTATACACTAAGACTACGGTTTTTCCGCATTATGTTTACGGTTTTCCCGTAACTAAAAGTTATTACTATTAGATATCTTTGAACAAGACAACAAAACGATTTTAATCCCTATAAGTAGTTTGTTGAATTAATAGCAAGAAAAACAAACCTAATACTTCTCAATAAGTATTAGGTTTTTTCTATTTGAGACCATTAGTAGTAACCTGAGTTCGATCTAATATTTAACTTTCAGAATCCTGATAAAATGTGAGGTTTGAAGTTTAAAATTTTTATAATAACGAGATATTACAAAAATTTTACACGATAAGATTGTATTTTATAAGGGTTGCTAAAATATTTGATGAATTTTTTCCAATTATTGTCATAATTTCTCAAATTAACGAGTTAGTCCTTTAAAATTATAACTGTAAATTGAATAAAAATTCATTCAAACTGAAAACAAATATTAGATCGAACTCAGGTTAATAGTATTAAAATAAAACATCTTGGTATTCAAAAAACTTCACAATAAAGAATCCTAAAAAGATCATAGCGATTATAAACTTTATAAAAGTTGACGCTATAAAACCTAGGAATGACCCAAATGCTGCTTTAAGAGCGATATCAAATTCCGCTTTATTTAAAAGTTCACCAATTAATGCACCAAAAAAAGGTCCAATAATGATACCTCCAGGAATTGGGGATAGTAAACCCACAATTAAACCAATAGACGTGCCTATCATGCCAGCTTTTGTGCCTCCAAATCGTTTTGTGCCCATGGCTGGAATAATGTAATCCAGAATCCATATTCCTAAAGCGATTATGAAGGTGATGATTAAAAAAGTCCAATTCATTGGTACCACATCTGTCAAATGAAAAATTAGTAAACCAATCCAACTGGTTAAAGGTCCTGGTAAAACAGGAAGAAAGCTACCTATGATTCCTAAAATCATAAAAAAGGTAGCTAGGATGACTAAAAAAATGTCCATTGTAAGTGTTTATTATTCTAATAGTAAGACGCGATTTTGTTAAAGTTGTTACATTTTCAACTAATTACTTAGTTTGAACTAAACTTTTAGTTATATTTACTGAATACTGAATACTGAATACTGAATACTGAATACTGAATACTCAACCATGAAACAACTCACAAAAGCCGAAGAAGAAATCATGCACATCCTTTGGCAATTAGAAAAAGCCAACGTAAAGGACGTTATCAGTGAACTTCCAGAACCAAAACCTGCTTACAATACGGTGTCTACAATTATTAGAATTTTGGAAAACAAAGGGTTTGTAGATTATGAGAAGCAAGGTAAAGGACATATTTATTTTCCGTTGCTTAAAAAGCAAGAGTACAGTAATCAGTCTATAAACAATTTAGTGGATAATTACTTTCAAGGCTCTTTTAAAAGTATGGTATCGTTTTTTGTAAAGAAAAATGATGTCGATTTAAAAGATATGGAAGCCATTTTAAAAGACATTAATAAAACTAACCAATAACATGTTACACTATATTATACAAGTCGTTGCGTTTCAATTACTGTTTTTAATTATTTATGATGTTTTTCTTAGGAAGGAGACGTTCTTCAATCTCAATCGCGTCTATTTACTGGGTACATCAGTCTTATCATTAGCCATCCCTTTTATTAAAATAGACCGCATAAAAGATGTTGTCTCCAAAGATTTCGTGATTAGCTTACCTGAAGTACTCATTG
>JAWUWM010000087.1:0-10422 GCA_034111845.1 Psychroserpens sp.
ACCTTCAACTTGGTCAAACGTTATTCCGTCTGGTTTTAAGGCTTTATTGGCATAGAGTTCCATTTTGGTACTTAAGTATTTATAAAAAATGAAGCCTAATATATAATCTCTAAAATCATCGGCATCCATTTTCCCTCTTAGGGTATTGGCAATGTTCCAGAGTTGTTGTTCTAGTTGTTGTTTTTGTTCGGTCATTTAGTTTTTTTATGATACATAAATAAAGCGGCTCAATGGGAGTCGCTACTTAGTTATTTCTAGGGGAATTTAAAGATAGTAAAAGCATTACCGATTCGATATAAAAACTACAGTATTTTCTTATAGTTTTATAGAGGTACTCCGCAAGCTATTAACGGTTTATTTACACGCTCTTATTGTTCCTGTTTAACAAAATAATTGTTAAAACATCGGTCTAGCCCATCTGTTTCCTCATTTTTAGTTTACCGCCATAGTCTTCATTTAATTCGTTTTGTTTCTCGAATATGTATTAATACTTTTACTAAAGCCCATCAAACTTAGCCTTCATAGTCGGGTTACCGTGGGTTAATTTTTTAATGGTTAAATCATCGGCTTTATTATTGGCCAATCGTAAATTATTTACAGAAGACAGCAGCGCATCTTTTGTTTTTTGAAGATGATCCATGGTCTTATCGATCTCATCAATAGCGGTTTTAAATTGGCGACTTGCCAAATCGTAATTGCGAGCAAAGCCACTTTTAAAATCGTTTATTTTTTCTTCAAAATTTGAAATGTCTACGTTTTGATTACGCATGAGATTGAGTTCTGCTTTGTATTGCATAGAATTCATGGCCGCATTGCGCAGCAAGGTGATGATAGGAATAAAAAACTGTGGGCGCACCACGTACATTTTAGGGTGTTTATGCGCGACATCCACGATGCCTGTATTATAGAATTCATTATCTGCTTCTAATAAAGACACCAACACGGCATACTCGCAGCCTTTGTCTTTTCGGTCTTTATCTAGTTTGGCGAAAAAATCTTCGTTTCTTTTTTTTGTCGCTGTGTCGTCATTCTCATTCTTCATTTCAAACATAATGGAAATGATTTCATTACCAGCGGCGTCTGTTTCCCTATAGATATAATCGCCTTTAGTACCGCCTCTAGCATCGTTGTCTTTTTCGAAATAGGCATTTTGAAAGGCCGTGGCACGTAGTTTATTGAACTCTGTTTCACAATGGAGTTCTAAGGTTTCGCCAAGCATTTTGGTGGACAATTTTTGCTTCATGTCTTTACGAAGTGTGATTTCTTCATCCTTAAGTTTGATGATATCATCTTTGGTCTTTAGCGCGACAGTGAATTTTTCGTATAAAGATTTTTCGAGTAATTGTTTTTCGGTTTCTTTATTTTTGATAGCATTTGCTAAGCTGTCCCGCTCTTTCTCTATGACTTTAAGTGCTTCTGATACTGAGAGTTTCTTATCCATCTCTGCCATATCAATTTTGGATTTCATTGTTGAAATCTCAGCGTCTTTCTTGTTTAATTCCGCAGCCATTTCACGCACATTACGGGCTTTCAACTCACTTATTTCTTGATTCTTTTTTGTGAGATCTTCTTGAAATGCGTTTTTAAGATGCGCTTCGGCAAGCTTAATGGCATTTACTTTGTCTTTGTCGGCAAGGTGTAATCGCGTTTGTAATTCTTCTTCGAATTGCTGGTCTCTAACTTGCTTAAGGATATCTGCAAAACCAGCTTCGTCTACTTTAAAAGCTTTCTTACAGTTTGGACATATAATTTCGTTCATATTTTGTCTGTTTTAAATGCACTACAGCGCATAACATGCGCCTCGTAGTTTACCCCCTTTTTACCTCAGGAATCAGAAAGCAGCACGTACTTATTATAAGTTCATAAAACTAATGAATTCACAGCCACTTTCTCTACGTAGTTCTACGTATTTTTGAGTTAATAAAAGTTAAAATTAAGCTCTGGCATATCTATGTTTCATAACCTCTAGCGTCGCTTTAAAACTTAAAAACGCCTTAGTATTCAAATGGCAAATTAGAGTGTTTTGAGCGGAGTTTGTTACGGGATGCCGTAAAATATTAATATCTAATTCATGGGCTGCTACTAATAAGGGAGCGTTTAAAGATAAGCGAACGTTCTCGTTGCAAAACTGCAGTAGCCTCTGGGCTTGTATTTTAAAAAACAAAGAGGGGTTTTAGCCAAGAGCACCCAAGATAATGGCGTTGTACATTACATTATTTAAACCTAAAGAAATAGTCTATTAAACGCTTATCTTTTATAGTCATGGTTGTCATACCTTGTACATTCGTTTCGGGCTCTATTTTAATAGCATACGTTGTTATTAAATTAGTTGTCAAGGTAACTTGGGTATTGTATTGTTTTAAGGTTTTATCCAAAAACACGGTATCTACGACACCTAATAAAATCCTGTTGTCGTACTCAGGATAGACCACTAATGCTATTTGAACTGTGTGCCCTATTTTAAGATTTTGAAATGCCTGATTTTTTGAAGCTATGCGTGCAGCATCATTTTTATTGTTTTCTGATTTTCTTATTAAAACACTAGCGCTAACCGTATCTGGATACTTAATTAACCCATTCTTTCTTTGTCCCGATTCTAAAACAACGCTCCTGCCCTAGATATAGCGGATTGCCATGTTTCTCTGACCAAAAACCATCTAAAAGGTCTTTTGTAATACACTTATAAACAACGACGCCTTTGTAAAGTGCGTCATTGTCTCCTTTGTAGTTAAAATTAATAACCAAGATATTATCTTTAAAAAAACCTGTTCCTAATTGCACTTGGTTCGCATTGATTATCCATTTAGCATTAATTCTATTCTTACCATCTAATGCTAATTCCAGTATGCCTTTATAGGCTAATCCTTCTTCATCCTGGTTACTTCCGGTTATATGGAATTGACCAGCGAGTTCTGTTATAGTCATATGTTTTTGTAATGTCGCCTGCTTTGATACAGCATATTTTTGATTTACAAACCTGATATGTGCTCGATATTGAGCTATGAAGTTTCTTAGTAAATCTCTTCTCGAATGCGACAGTTATAAGTATCACTCTAATGCTGCGTTATCTAGACGTCTTCGCTTTATTTTTTTTAACGTTCGTGACCTCTTCTTTTAGCTTTACATAAATAAGTTTCATTCGACCTCTAGAATCTTCACGTCTTTCAATTTCAAAATCAGGAATAGATTTAATTAAAGGTGTTAATTTTTGAAAACCATAATTTCTAGAATCAAAATTAGGTTGTTTCTTTTGCAATAAACTCCCTACATCTCCTAAAAATGCCCATCCATCATCATCAGCTACATCCTCTATTGTTACTGCAATAAATCGAATCTCTTTTGGTGTTATTTTATCGTAGTCATTAGTAGTGGTTTTGGTTTTTTCTGTAGATTCCAATTCATTTTCTAAAACTTGGTGTTTCAAGATCTCTATATAAATAAACTTATCACAAGCCACTATAAAAGGGCTTGGTGTTTTCTTTTCACCTATCCCATAGACTTTCATACCGGCTTCGCGTAATCGCGTTGCTAAACGTGTAAAATCACTATCACTAGAGACTAAACAAAACCCGTCTACTTTTTCTGAATATAAAATATCCATAGCATCAATAATCATAGCCGAGTCTGTGGCATTTTTACCCGTAGTATATCCATATTGCTGTATAGGTGTTATCGCATTTTGTAACAATAAATTTTTCCATTTATTCAAGTTTGGTTTGGTCCAATCTCCATAAATACGTTTAATAGTAGGATTGCCATATTTTGCGATCTCTTCCATCATTTCCTTAACATAAGCCGATGGTATGTTGTCGCCATCTATAAGTACTGCTAACTTTATATCCATTTGTTTTAAAATCTAATTATTTAACTAAATATACAGATAATTGCTATACACCGGAGTTGAACCTAAGATTTAACTTTCAGAATCCTGAGAAAAGCTGAGATTTGAAGTTTAAAATTTTTATAATATCGAGATACTACAAAAATTTCACACGATAAGATTGGATTTTATAAGGGTTTCTAAAAGATATGATGAAATCTCTTTTGTGGGTTTATTGTCATAATTTCTCAAACTAACGAATTAGTCCTTTAAAATTATAACTGTAAATTGAATAAAAATTCATTCAAACTGAAAACAAATAGTAGGTCCAACTCAGGTTATAACAAAAAAAACCACTCCTAATGAAGTGGTTTAATGATACGAGCCTTAGGCGGTTACTTACGACTTGCCTTTTTAGCTAATTTTGCAGCTTTCTTCTCCTTAGGTGATAATGCTGCTTCTTTTTTTACGTTCTTTTTTGAGTCTTGTGATTTTGCCATGATATTTAATTTTAAGATTAAGTTTTTAAATTATGAGTTTAAGCTAGTGAAATAATGTAAATGTCTGTGGATCATAAACTGATTTCAAAAATTAAATATAGTGAATTAGTCTAAAGTAACTACCTCACTTTTTAATACCCACTTTCCATTTTCTAGTGCACTGTGAGTTACTGTAATTTTATTGGGACCTGCTTTTTTAAAAACGTCAATAAAGTCTAAGTTTTTATGAACTGTCGTATTAATTACAACAGGCTTTGTCATTAAAGCACCATTGGTCGCATTAAAAATATATAGACTCTTAGTCGTGGGTTTTATATCCCAAAAGCCAATCTCGTCTGCTCCGTCTCTATTTAGATCTTTAAGATTCTCTAATTGTGATTGGTATGCACCGTTGATTGTGATAGATTTTAGGTCGCTATTACTAAATTTGATTAAGCTGTTGCATGCTCCTTTGCATTGCACCTCCTCGCTATCTTGGAGATCCTTAGTTGTTGTCGTGCTTATTTTTGGAGAGATCACAGTAGCGTAATCTGATAGACCATCGCCATTAAAATCACCATACAATCGCCTGTTTTTAGTTATGACAGAATTATGCTCACGTGTGTAAGGAAAAATAGGAGCATCAAGGTTTTTGGAGTTCTCAGCTACACCTTCTCTTAATATCCTGAACTTCCCATTTTTTAATATCACTGAAATATAGCATGTATAATCCGCTTCTATTCCGTTGTAATTTACACGTTTGGTAAAGGTCAACAAATAGCTTCCTGTCTTTTTTGTGACCACCAATTCGTCATCTAAAATACGCTGTGTATAGTCTGGGAATTGTTCAAATAACAAATTTTTATCTTCTTGCACTTGTAGTCTCGTGCGCTCTTTCCCGTAATAAGTTATGACATCCATATAGTCCCGACCTAGGTAAGATGATTTTAGCTGTGTATGGGTTTCGTTCCATTGTTTTACAAACTCACGTACCTCTAATTCATCTTTAGTGTCGGCTTTCTTGCAACCAACTACTAAGACAATAAACAGGCAAAAAACAATTGAATATAATTTCATAGATATAGTATAATTTTAGCTTAAAAAATCGATCTTAAAGATACGTCATTTATGGATATAAAAGATTCATTCTAAAATAACATAATTTCTTTTTTGTAAAATACAATTTAACCCACAAAAGTGAAAGTCACTATATTATTGGTCGGTAATCGAGTGCAATAAGCTATAAGATCTCTTAATTGTAAACATGTAAGAGCGCTTCAAATAAAAGGCCTATTTTCCTATATAAAACAAAGAAAACTGATAAATAAACGCGCTTCAACGAATAAATCGAACACTTTATGGTGTTTTTGTTTTATTTTTTATTAAATTTACAGAAAATATAGTGATTGGATAACCTAAACTTTACCTTAAACAAGTTACAAGGTTACTGAAGCAGCATCTTATTTGGTACCGGTAATTAATTATGGATTACAGCCCTCAAATAAAAAAGTTGGTAGAATAGTTAAAACTATTGGACACAAAACAAATACGCCATACCAATCAAATAGTGTTCAACAATTAAAAGTGGTAGATCTCGGGAATATTTATAACCCTGATCTCAACATAGTAAACCGTATAAGACGAATTAATACATAGTTTACTCTCCCTCAAGTATACTTAAAATAAATGCAATAGTTAGACCCAAATCTAAACATTATGTTTTTAAGAATACCTATATATCCATCTCCTATAGTATTGTTTATGCTAATGTGCTGTTATAGTACTTTAGTGTCTGCACAAACTGTCTTATCATCAGATGATTTTGATGTAGGCTGGGGCCATTGGAATAGTGGCGGTGTTGATGCCTTTTTAGCACCAACCAATCCTATAAGCGCAACTCAAGTCGTCAATATTCAAGATGATAATGGAGATGCATCATCTATTGAATCTCATCCCATAGATATTTCCACTTTTGGATCGGTAGACATTACTTTAGATTTTAGATTTCGAAGTTATGGAGAACATAGAAGGTTTGAAATACAACATTCAAGTGATGACGGTACCACTTGGGTGACTGTAGCACAGATTTATAGAAACGAATCACATGTGCTAAACACCAATTATACCGAAACTCATAGCTTAGATTTAAATTCATTTACATTTAATAGTCATGCTATATTTAGAATTGAGAGTTTTCATAATGGTAGCTCTAAAGATGTTTTTATAGATAATATAGAAATTACTGGTAATCCACCAGAACCAGAAATTAGTGTATCTAGTAACACCATTGAAATTACAAATAATGACAATATACCTTTTGTAATTGATAATACAAATTATGGTTCTGCTTCGCCAGGAACCGAAATGACCAGAAACTTTACTATAAAAAACTTAGGGACCACACCATTACATATATCAAGTGTCACATTATCCAATCCTACAGATTTCACAATAGTTGGCCCACCTTTCTCTAGTCCTTTGCCCATTTTAGGAACAACCAGTATTTCTATCAAGTTCAACTCTTTAAGCACAGGTATTTCGTCTACGACGGTACTTATAAACAATGAAGATACAGATGAAAGCCCATTTAATTTTTTAATACAAGCTGAAGCTTCAATAAGCTTTTTTGATAGCGATAATGATGGTGTTTTTGATAATATAGATATTGATGACGATAATGATGGGATTGAAGATTACAAAGAAGAATTAGCTTGTAAAAATTCTAATATCGCTGTAACTGCGAATTACAAGTTTTTAAATGAAACTTTTGGACTTGGTCCTCGTGCCAAAATAAACACTACTTATGATGCTGTAACTACTTATTTTTATGAAGACGGCACGACTAGTGGTATACTAGGAAATGGTATAAATTTAGGTGATGGAGAATATACAGTATATTACAGAGCAGGAGATGGCGATGGTATTGATGATACACCAATAGAAGAAATTGCAGATTGGGCAGATGACTATTGGTATACAGGTGAAGACCATACTGATGGAGACACTAATGGAAGAATGGCGTTCTTTAATGCCGCCCTAGAACCTGGTATTTTTTATACAGCGCGTATTACAGGTGCGCTTCCTAATGTACCTGTAACCTATAGTTTTTGGGCACTTAATTTAGACACAGTAGATGCGCCTTGTTTAAATGGCTGTCCTGGTGGCCCAACTTGGGACGACAATCCTAGACTGAAACCAGATATTCGCATAGAGTTTAGAGATGTGAATGATACCGTTTTAGCATCTATAACAACTGGTGATATTCCGCCTTCTATAAATGGAGATCCTACATCTAGCTGGCATAATTTCACAGCTGATCTTATTTTCCCTGTTAGTGAATTTAATGTTTTCTTTTATAATAATCAACTTGGAGGGCTTGGTAATGATTTAGCCCTAGATGATATTACCATAACACAAACCTTATGCGATACAGACAATGATGGTGTTGCAAATGTTTTTGATTTAGATAGTGATAATGACGGTATTCCTGATGTGGTTGAGGCTGGTTTTAGCACAGTTAGCAATGGAAAAGGTTTAATAGACACATGGACAGATATCAATGAAAACGGAATGCATGATGCTTTTGAAGGCATGTTATTATTAGATTCTGATGGAGATGGCACACCAAATTTTATTGACCTAGATAGTGATAACGATTCTATTTTTGATGTCGATGAATCTGGAGCAGGAAACACAGCTAATATATACTTCCAAAACGGAGATGGTGACATCAATGGAGATGGTGTTGGCGATGGTCCCGACACAGATGCTATAAGAGAAAAAGATGTTGACTCTGATGGCACAGCAGAATACTTTACAGATGGCATATTAGATATTTATGACTACTTCAACGGTAATACTATGGGTAGTGGATATGGTAACTCTAACCAAGGAATAAATTATACCGATCATACGCTAGACTCAGATAACGACGGTAATGCAGATTACATAGATGTATACAATAATAACACATCCTCTTTTGACATCGCAAACACCTTGTATGCACATTTAGATGCTAATAATAATGGTATTATAGATGATACTTTAGATGCTGATCGTGATGGTCTTTTAGATGTTTTTGATACTAACGATACACAATTTGGCTCCCCGAGGGATTTAGATGGAAAACTGCAACTCTATTTTGATGGTAGAAATGATTACGTAGAGGATGCCTCAGTGATGAACAATTTAGATCAAGCGAGTATAATGGGATGGATTAAAATAGATCCTACATTTTATGGTCGATCTATGGTCTTTGGACAAGGTAATATAGAAATTGAAATTGAAGATTATTCACAACCTAAAGTCTACGCGAGAGTCAATGGTACCACATTAACTAATGATACGAGTACCCATCCTATTATTAAAAATCAGTGGCTTCATTTAGCATTGATATACGACGGGTCTAATGAAAAACTGAAACTCTATCTTAATGGGCAAGAAATAGATGATTCTAGTAGCCCTGGCCCCATAATCATACCAAATGATTACCAATTCACCTTAGGTAGAGCTGCAAATGTCAATGATACAGACAGTTATTTTAAAGGCTATATTGATGAAGTTAGAGTTTTTAACAAAGTACTATCTAAAGAAGAACTTCAAAAAATAGTCTATCAAGAGATTGATAATAATAGTAATAACATTCGCGGTGCGATTATACCGCGTGATATAACAACCTTAGAATGGGATAATTTAGTACGCTATTATAGATTAGATAGTTATAAAAATGATATTACAGATGATCAAACAACGCTAACAATAGATGAAGCTACTGGTGCAAAACTTTATAATATTAAAACCATAGAATATCAGTCTGCTCCAATGCCTTTTATTACTCAGCAAAGTAATGAAGATTTAGCAACTGCTTTAACAATAGTTAAAGATGGTGTTAATGGTAATGATGCTGTAACTTACGATTGGTCAATAGTAAAAATAGAACACAATGACATTACCTTTAATGATAACCAAAGACACTTAGGTCTCTTCATTAATGAAAATGACGCAAATTCAAACCCTATAGAATATCAAGTCACAAACGATTCTGAACTTAACATATCTTGGTATCTTAAACTTGATGGTTTTATAGATTTAGAGGGAGACTCTCAATTAGTTCAAGGCGATGATAGTATGCTAGACCCAACAAGTAAAGGAAGAATAGAAATCGATCAACAAGGCACAGCAGACAATTTTACTTACAACTATTGGTCCTCACCTGTTGGAGTAGTAAGTAACAATTCCAATAATAACAATTACTCAGTAAAAGAGGTCTTAAAAGATGGATCAAATCCAGCTGCCCCAAACCATATAAATTGGCTAAATGGTTACGATGGTTCAAATACAACTCCTATTGGACTTGCCGATTACTGGATTTGGAAACGCTCAAACCAGCCAAATAGTGATTATTCTGCTTGGCAGCATGTCCGTAAAAATGGGACACTATTCACTGGTGAAGGCTTTACCCTAAAAGGTTCTGGATCTGGTTCAGTCACAGAGGAACAAAACTATGTATTCACAGGTAAACCAAACAATGGCGATGTAGACCTTCCACTTAATGCAGGAAACGACTACCTGATTGGTAACCCATATCCTTCAGCAATTGATGCTAATCAATTTATTACTGATAATGGCCCAAATAGTACTGGGAATGGTGAAGCACCTTCAATTAGCGGTGACTTATATTTCTGGAGACATTGGGGAGGCGGTTCACACAATTTAGCAGATTATCGAGGAGGCTATGCCACCTATAACTTATCTGGAGGAGTTGGCGCACCTTCTTTAGGCACTAATGATCCTGATATAGCAACGGGAGGAACACCAACAAAACAGCCAGCTCGCTTTATACCTGTAAGCCAAGGGTTCTTCGTCCTAGGAAAAACTACGGGTACTCTAAAATTTAATAATGGGCAACGTATCTATAAAAAAGAAAACCCAGGCACTTCAGTATTTGTGCGACAAAGTAGTAATTCAAGCACCTCCTCTTCAAATGAAGCTGTTGATGAACGCATGAAATTTAGAATTGGATTCAACTCCATAAATACAATTCACAGACAATTATTATTAACCATTGATAACGCAACAACGACTGGTTATGATTGGGCTTACGATGGCAAAGTATATGATGAT
>JAWUWM010000088.1:0-20740 GCA_034111845.1 Psychroserpens sp.
TCGCTCTCATTTTCCCTGGACTTCCACTAAAAAACGTATATGAAAATCGCTTTTTATTATCACCAAAAGTGATAGGGACAATTTGGATTTGATGATTGATTGCCATTCTAAAAGCGCCATCTTTAAACTCATCTAGAATAATACTTTCGTCTGGCACACCACCTTCTGGAAAAATGCAAATACTCATACCTTGTTTTAAACGTCGTTGCGCTCTTAAAAAAACCGTTTGCCTACTTTTAGCATCGTTTCTATCTACCAAAATACTAGTGCGCTTATAGAAAAATCCAAATAATGGAATTTTTGCTAACTCCGCTTTACCAACAAATACAAATGGATTTTTTACAGATACCAACATCAACATAATATCTGCCATTGAGGTATGATTAGCAATAAACATATAGCTTTCATTTTTCTTCGGAATACCCTCGCGCTCTATCTTAACCCGAAACCCCATACCGATTAATATAAACCATGACCAAAAGCGTGCTATCTTAAAAAACAAGGGATACCAAGACTCTTTTAAAATCGATATGATCAATATTGGGAATAGTACAATAATTGGGATGGCTACCAAAATATAGAACCAAATGCGATATAACGTGTAGAATATGTTCTTAAAAATCTTCATTGTGCTCAAAACTACTTAAATTAATTCAACATTTCTACTAAAAAAATTACCTTTGCTGACGATATAGGATGACGTTGAAGTTGAATCCCAATAGCTATTGGGAGAAGTTATAGACTAGAAAGAATATCATAAGTAATAACTAAAAAGAGATTCCCGTTTTCACGGGAAGTAGACATGGCAAGAATACTCACAGGAATACAAAGTACAGGAACACCACATTTAGGAAATATCTTAGGCGCTATTTCACCTGCAATTGAGATGGCAAATGATACTAATAACGATTCGTTTCTTTTCATTGCAGATATGCACTCATTGACCCAAATAAAAGATGCCGACACATTGCGTCAAAACACATATTCTACAGCTGCAACCTGGTTGGCATTTGGTTTAGATGTTGAAAAAACAGTGTTTTACCGTCAAAGTGATATTCCTCAAGTTACAGAGTTATCTTGGTATTTGAGCTGTTTTTTTCCTTATCAACGATTAACGTTAGCACATAGTTTTAAAGATAAAGCAGACCGTTTAGAAGATGTCAATGCTGGTTTATTTAGCTACCCAATGCTCATGGCAGCCGATATCCTACTATATGATTCTGAAATCATACCAGTAGGAAAAGATCAACTCCAACATATTGAAATGACGCGTGATGTAGCCTCTCGTTTTCATGCCAAAATGGGAGACACTTTTGTATTACCAGAAGGAAAAGTTTATGAAAACACCATGCTTATTCCTGGTACTGATGGCGCAAAAATGAGTAAGAGTAAAGGTAATATCATCAATATATTTTTACCAGAAAAGAAGTTACGTAAGCAAATCATGTCTATTGCAACCGATAGTACACCTCTAGAAGACCCTAAAGATTGGGCAACTTGTAACTGCTTTGCTCTGTATAGTTTATTAGCTTCAGAAACCGAAATAACTACCATGAAAGCGAATTACGAAAAAGGCGGTTATGGTTATGGTCATGCAAAGCAGGTGTTATATGAACTCATACTTTCTAAGTTTTCTACGGAAAGAGAACGTTTTAACCACTATATGTCTAACCTCAACGAGATAGATACTGCATTAGCAATTGGAGCTGAAAAGGCTAAGGTTGTTGCTAATAAGGTGTTGAAACGTGTGAGAACAAAATTGGGTTACTAAATATTTTAATTCATCATCTTTTTAGTTACCACAGCCCCGTTACTTAATTTAATAGAAGCTAAATAAGCGCCTTTAGAAAAGTTAAATATGGATGTAAAACGACTGTCAATGCCATTAACTGGATATTGAATTATGGTTTTACCTGTAAGATCAAAAATTGTAATATTATTAATTTTTTGAGACGAATTAACTTTTAAAATTCCATTTTGAACAAACGCAAATGTTTCAGAAAACGCTATATCATTGAGTGATAGTGCCTGTTCGTTATTATAACGTAGTAAAAATCGGTTATTAGTTACTCCGCTAGTTCCAGCAAAAGTATATGGCGATTGTCTTAAATCATGTATTACATTTAAATATAAATCTTCAATATAAATGTCTTGTAATTCCTCTACAAAAAGACTGCCTTCTATATTGTCAATGGCTAATTTATAAATACCATTCTCTTCAATATTAATACCAATTGGCACCATATCAGCATTATTAAATGGTAAACTACGGCCTTGAATAATCATTTCGTCATCATTAATCAATGAATAAATACTAAAATCGATCAATCCTTGATATGCATCATAAAGCCTATCTCTTTCATTCGTTGCACCATCTACATAACCTACAAGGGTACTTACAGCCAAGTCACTTTCATCAAGAAGACTTAACCATAATAACTGCTTTTCTCCTTCCTCACTGTTAGAAGCATCTGTTGATGATCTAAAAAATTCTGAATTATCATATGCAACTTCAGCACTATTAAAGCGCATATTATTTCTAAATGTTACATTTCCTGAATTTTTATTATGTCGCACTTGAACAAAAAAGGCTTGTCCCGCAGCAATATTACCATCAAATAATCCAGAAGGCGTAGACCCTGTCCCATTATGAGTTACATATTGATCACCATAATTATACGCAAAATCTTGATAGAATGGATTATCAATTGGGTTTGGAACTGCCGACAATGGATTATTATGCATCCAAACACGCACATTACCATCAATTCGGGAATTTGCAGATAAAAAAGCATTGGCACTAATAGCTGAAGGATAAGGGTTTCCTATAAGATTCCAATGCCTATCATTAGCTGCCTGAGTAACCGACGTTTTATTTACCCATTCACGAATTCTGCCATTATTAGGTCTTCCTGTGAAATTTGCAGTAAATGTTGTTGGGCTTGGCACACGAACGATATACCCTCTTCCTGTTTCCATTATTGAATTTGAGGCTGATATCCAATTTCCGTTTGTTCCATTAGCATTAATTGCATTCACATTCCATTGAAATGTTGGCGTATTTGAAATCCCTGAAATATTAAAATCTGCAACAGGTGATGACCAATATACATAATCATTGACATGAAGATTACTGGCTTCACGATCTAACTGTATTAGTCCACTATTTGTATTTGTTGTAACCGGTTTTATTTGTACCAAGCTTGCGTTATCCTCAATAGTAATTAGTCCAGCTGGAATAGTTTCAGATATTGTACCATCTTCAAAATTTATAATATCTAAAGAAGGATCCACGGTAATATCGCCATAAAGCGTCAAGGTTTTTCCCGCAGGTATTGTGACCACACTACCAGCAGAAACCACACAATCACAGCCTTCTAAATCTGTGTTTTGACTATAATCTTCAGAATAAATAAGGCGTCTATCTTTATTAGGTACTATAACTTTATTAACCGCAGCAGGAGGATTAGCAGCTGCATCAACTTCAGATATAAAACCAGCAGGCAACTGCCACGATCCACCACTCCAAAATGAAGGTGTACCGCCTTCTGTAATATTGACAGGAACTATGGTCGAACCGTACCCATTAGATACGATTAATCGATATAAGCCCAAATCTGCCTCTGACACAGCTGTGATTGTCAAATCATCAGTCACTTCACCAGATATTTCAGAATTAAATTTGTACCATTGATAGGAGATTGCTTCATTAGCATCAAAATTTGGGTCAGAAGGATCAGTAGGTCCAGGCGTACCGTCTAGCGCCGCTTCTACCTCAAAAGTAACATCAATTGTACTTGGAAATCTACAAATTGCTCGTGATATTGGACGCTTAATAATAACGGGAGATTTAATTTCAAAAGCACCTCTATTATAAGCTAAAAATGCAAAGTCAGCCGATCCTCCAGCACCCACATTAATATTATTTATACTTTCAATGCTCCAGATTGGATCGCTGGCTAGTGGCTGGTCATTAATTCCAAACTCTGACAGCTTAAAGGCCAGTAGTCGAATTGGTCGTCTCTGATTATTTCCATAGATACGTTGTGATGGTACAGCCTCATCAAAGTTAACACCAAGCGTAACGCGATATTGATCTTGATCCCATTCGCTTAATGGTGGATTATCTGTATCATTATTATTAATTTGGATACTTAAAGGTCTGCCAATTATATTACCAGCACTATCTGCATAAGAATACACATCGGTAGCACCAGCCTCTGCCAAATTAGTAATCACTAAATCTGGAATATCGTCTCCTGCCACTGTCCCCGCTTGACCATTTCCACTAAAAAAACGAACGGTTGTATTTGAGTTTAAATTGTTTACACCAGTACTCAGGTTTAATCCGTTTACACCATCTATTAATACCTCATACATATTTAATCCTTGAATGGCTGCAATGTTATTATTACTAAAGTAATTAGCACCTTCTCCTTCTTTTTCATCTAACCGATCAGCAGTAAAAATATGATGAGTATTCGCAGTAAGCGTTTGTATACCATTAGTAGAGTACGCTTTAAAAGTTTGATTTACAATTGTTTCAGAAGGCGGTAAATTAGCATTGAGTACAGCATCATTGACTCCAGTTGAGTATATAATTCCTTCATACTTAAACCCAAGCAAATCATGACTATCATCTGGCTCATCAGAGTTATTTGAAGGTGATCCAGGCGAAGTGCCTAAGTTTGATCTCCAAAACCCATTAAAGTCAGTATAAATTTCTTCAACACGAGTAATGTTGCCATTTCCATTGATTCTATGAACCTTTTGAGTAGGCGCAATATAATTAAGAGTAAAACCAGTAGGTATATTATTTACAACTAACTCTCTAGATATATCTGCGGTGGTAGTAGCCAAAGGATTTAAAATATTAGTAGTTTTCCTATCAGTTCGTCCAATTTCAAAAGTCATCAATGTAGAATTAATGAACGTTCTTTTTGTAACACCCATGCCACCACTGAAGAAATTAATTTTTATTGGTGTTGCTAATTCAGGAGTAAACCCGGTACCTTCGATAGTGATTGTAGAACCCGTTGTTACTCTTAGAGGATATACATTGGTAACTGTTTGGGCAAATAAAAAGGGTGTTGATACTAGAAAAACTAAAATAGATATTTTAAGTGTATTGTATTTGAATTGGGTAATATTTGATTTCATAATAAAAAATGAGGTTATTCATTGATTGAAAATTATTTTATGTATTCATCTGAAAAACAGAATTATACTAAAAATTTTCAAAAGGAATACAAGAACAAGCATTTCCTTCTTATACAACTACAAAACCCGACCAACGATATAAAAACTTAGTCTAAGTGGTTTTTTTTACAGAAATTTACTGTCAAAATACATCGTCTACATTGCGAGAAAGTTAATGTAAAAACACAGAATTAACTCATATTATTTACTTTAGATCAACTCAAACAACTTCCCAGGTAAAGGTCGTGTAACCCCTTTTAATTCCATTTGTAAAAGTAGACCTGCTACTTTAAATGTTGGCATATTACACTCTAAAGCAATCACATCTAACAATTGCTTATCATTACCTTTTAAAAAATTATAAATGGTTTTTTCATCTGCGTTTAACTGCACAAATAACTGTTTTTGAATTGCAGGTTTTTCATTGTTTTCTAATTGCCAATTGAGCATATAAGGAATATCTAAAGGATTTGACAACAAATATGCCTGTTGCGTTTTAATCAAATTATTACAGCCTATACTTTGACTATCTGTAGCGCGACCAGGCACTGCAAATACATCTTTACCATAAGAATTGGCAATATCTGCAGTAACGAGACTGCCTCCTTTTTGAGCAGATTCTATAACAATCGTTGCTTCACTCATACCTGCAATAATGCGATTACGCTTTAAAAAGTTGTTTCTATCAAAAGGGTCGGTACTCCAAAAATCTGTGAGAAAACCTCCGTTTTCTTCAACTTGAGACATGTACTTTTTATGTGTTTTAGGATAAATTTGATTGAGTCCATGTGCTAAACAACCAATCGTTTGGAGTTTGTGTTTAATCGCAGATTTTTGCGCTGTGATATCTGTACCATAAGCAAATCCAGATACGATAATGGGATCAAAAGGAGCGAGCTGCTCAATGAGTTTTTCACAAAATGCAACTCCGTATGTCGTAATTTTTCGAGTGCCAATAACGCTGATAATACGTTTTTGTTTTAGATTAATAGCCCCAACTTGAAATAATAAAATTGGGCTATCGATACACTGTTTCAATCTTTCAGGATAATTATCATCTGTAAAGTACAAACAGGTAATATCGTTTTCTTTTATAAATTGGAGTTCATTTTCGGCTTCTTTTAAATGTTTAGAATCGAACAGCCCTTGTATTGTTGTAGCTCCTATCCCATCAATTTTTAGAAGATTACTTTGGGTTTCTTTCAAGACTCCTTCTGCAGAACCACAATGATTTATCAATTTTTTAGCAGTCACATCTCCAATTCTAGGCACATGTTGTAACGCTAAAACATAAATTAAATCCTGATCTGTCATTCTATTTTGTTGATTTATAGACTAAAAGTAACAAAAAAATTAACTGTTAATAACTACTTGTGATGATGTTTTATTCGCATCCAAAAATTTCTAACTTTGTTTATATGCAATTAGAGACTTACATCAGCGATTTACTTTATAGATATGATTGTGTTATTGTGCCTAATTTTGGTGCATTTTTAACGCACCGAATTTCGGCAAAACTGCACGAAACAACACATTCTTTTTATCCGCCAAAAAAGGCATTGTCCTTTAATGAACAGTTGCAAACTAATGATGGTCTTCTTGCTAACTACATCGCTGAAGTTGAAAAAATACCGTATATCGTTGCTGTAGAAAAAATTGCTAAGCAAGTAAAATCTATAAAATCCTATTTAATTGAGGGTGAAACGATTGAGCTTAATAATATTGGTGATTTACTACTAAATAAAGAAGGGAATATCAACTTTGAGCCTTCACAACACATCAATTACTTAACAGATGCTTTTGGTTTGTCTCAATTTACAACGACTCAAGTATCTAGAGAAGTATATAAAGAAAGTGTTGAAGCAGTAGAAAAAGTAATTCCTATTGCTATTACTCCAGAAAAACGAGTTTCCACAAGCTCAGCTTCCAAACCTTATTTTAAATATGCAGCTATAGGTTTAATATTTTTAACCATTGGAGGAGGTCTAGTATCTTCTAATTACTACGGAAATCAAATTGATAACCACAATCAAATAGCTCAAGAAGAAGCTAACGAGCAATTAGATGCTAAGTTGCAAGAAGCGACCTTTGTAATTAATAGCCCATTAGCAGCTGCAACACTTCAAGTTGAAAAATTAATTGGTAACTACCATATTGTTGCTGGTGCATTTCGTGTAGAAGCGAACTCTGATAAAAAGGTACAACAACTAAAAGATAAAGGCTTTAAAGCGCGTAAAATTGGTGTTAACCGCTACGGACTTCACGAAGTTGTATATTCTAGTCATACAGATAGAGTTGAGGCGTTAAATACGTTACGTACTATCAAGCGCACCCACAATCGTGATGCTTGGTTATTAGTTAAGGCCCTAGATTAATTTTTTGTCATTCAGAGTATAACAAAGAATCTCATTTTGACATATTCATAGATTCTTCAGCCATTCTTCCTTCTGAATGGCATCGCAAATTTCAACAAACACTATTAATTTACTTATCTAAGCCATAAAATCGTGTTATCTTTGCGCGAAAATAAATTATTTTTTCTTCGGAAATTTTAAAACTACCCTTTAATGGAATCAAGAACAGCATTTCAGTCTAAAACAGTAATGACCGATTTGGTATTACCTAGTGAGACCAATCCCTTAAACAATCTTTTTGGTGGCGAATTATTAGCACGTATGGATCGTGCTGCTAGTATTGCTGCGCGTCGCCATAGCAGACGAATTGTGGTTACTGCAGCTGTAAATCACGTCGCTTTTAATAGATCTATACCTCTAGGAAGTGTTGTGACTATTGAAGCTAAAGTATCTAGAGCCTTTTCAACGTCTATGGAAGTGTATTTGGATGTTTGGATAGAAGATAGAGAGTCTGGAGAGTGCATAAAAGCTAACGAAGCGATTTACACATTTGTAGCAGTTGACGAAACTGGTCGCCCTGTAAAAATCCCAGAATTAGTTGCAGAATCGGCACTAGAAATAAAACGTTTTGATGCAGCGTTACGACGTAAACAATTGAGTTTGGTTGTTGCAGGAAAAATGAAGCCTAATGATGCTACTGAGTTGAAGGCTTTATTTCTGTAGCTTAGGCATATATGATGTTCACCATTTCAAAATATTAAATTTTGATCTAAAAATGAAATGATTCGACCAGTTCAGCATGCTTATAAAAAATCAAACGTATTTTCTATAATTACATCTCAAATATCCAACTCGCTGGATTTTGAGGAATAGAGTTTTTAAATACAGCAAACCCCAATATTGTTTTTCCTGCATTGTTTGTAAACACCTCTCCAATCTCTTGCTTTGCAGAAATTTTATCACCCTTACGCACATATACTTTTGATAAATTTCTGTACGCAGTAATATAATTACCATGTTTAATTAAAACTACTGGGTTAGAATTCTTATGAACAGCAACAGTCATAACCTCTCCTTCAAAAACAGCTCTTACTTTTGCGCTTTTATCAGTAGCAATTCGCACACCTTTACTTTTAAAACTAACTGTTGGATCAATTGGAGATCTTTGTGTCCCAAAACGCACTGTAACAACACCTTTTACTACTGGCCAAGGAAGTTTGCCTTTATTAGAAATAAAGTTCTTAGCAATCAATTTTGCTTCTGGTGTTAGTGCAAATTTATCAGATGATGTTGATTTACCAGCTTTTTTGTTAGATGCAGCAATCGCCTCTCTAATTAATCTATTAATCTCTCGATCTATCGCATCAATTTCTTGTTGCTTCTTTTTGATTTGAGACGAATATGCGCTTAAATTTTTTCGAATTGACGCCATCAACCTGTCTTGTTCTTTAAGCTCTTTTTCTAGCTCCTTTTTGGCTGCTCTATTTTCTACAATGAGTTTATCCTTATCTACTTTTTGCCGTAATAAGTCTGTATTTAACTCTTGGAGTTTTGTGGTTTTCCCTTTTATTAATTCACCTTGCTCCTTTTGATAATCTGTATATTGTTTTATGTACTGAAGACGTTTATAGGCTTGTTTAAAATCATCTGAAGATAATAAAAACATCATGCGACTTTGCTCAGATTTGTTTTTATAAGATTTAACTATCATTTCAGAGTAGTCCTTTTTGAGCGCTGTTAATTGATCTCTTAAACTCGTGATTTCGTTTTGATTGGCATTAATTTCTCTAGTTAATAAATTAGCTTGATCGTTCGTGACTTTTATTAAATTTCGTCTTACGTTTACCTTATAATTTAAATTTTCAACTAAAGACACCACAGATTTCTCTTCCTTTTTATTAGAGAATAAAAAAACGTTGAGTTGTTTTAGTTCCTTCTGAATTTTGATACGTTTTGCCTCTAGTGCTTTTTGTTTAGCACTTTGTGCTTCCGTAGAAAAACTATTTAGAAGTAAAAAAAGAAACAGAATGTAGGTGAGTTTATGTCGCATCTTATAGTATTATTTCTTCAAATCCTGAAGGTATTTTAAAAGGAAATCGTACCTCTTCATTTATAGAAACCGATTTATATTCTAATAGTACATTTAACTCTTCACTGTCTTCTACTGCAATGATTTTGATATTTTGTGGTAATACTTCGTCTTTGACTTCTTGATATCCCGTATAGTCTATTTGTAGAAAGCGTTTTTTTAAGGGTTGCATTAATTGCTGTGAGTCCATTTTAAAATGAGATGGGCTAAACAACAAAAACAATTCTAATAATTCATTTTGGTCTTTAGGCTCAAGAATGTAGGATACATCGCTATTAGAAATAGTATAAGTGTCTTTTTTTAGATCAAAAAGAGGCTCACCAATCAACAAACTTTGTACTTTTTTAAAGTTCAATTCTACACCTAGTAAATCACTTAGTAATTTGTAGTCGCCATCAAAATATTGGTCATTGATTTTATCATAAAACTGAACACGATCTGGAGTAATCATCACTCTGGCCAAACCTAAGGTAGCACTTAGCCAAATCGTTTTATCTTTTTCCATTCTAAGATTAAGTGTATATCCAGACGCTTTAAGACCATCAATAATATCAATCTTTACTTTAGCTTGTAGCGTTTTAAATTTAGCTTCTCGCTTACCATTTTCTTTAATTAATTGTTTGGCAGTCAATTTAGAATCTACTTTACCGTTACCAACAATACTTCGTGCCGAATTACAAGAAACTCCTAACATTAGTAAAAAGCTAGCGATACCAATTTTTAATAGTCTCATGTGTTTATATTTCTTATTTTCAATGGCCACATAGTGTTCGCTGTTAATCATTCTCTTAGGTGGTGAAATTTTGAACATGCTTGTTTAATAAATTATTGATCTTTCAATAAGGCCTGCGCCTTTTTAGCAAACGTTTGGGATTGACTAATATTATTTAACTGCTTATAAGACTCACTCAATTGCGTGTAGAAGTCCGCTTGCATTTTTGGGTTCTCAACTAAAAAATCTAGCCCTATTTCTAAACTTTCAATAGCTTTCTCAGGTTGTTTGATCTTGTTATTGGCGACGCCATTAATCAAATACAATATAGGTTGTGATGGGAAGATTTCTAAAGCTTCCTCACTCTTAGTTACCGCCTCTGCGTCTTTGTTTAAATCTATTTGAAGTAATAGCACATCTCTTATGATTTTAAAGGTATTGGGCTCTTGTTTTAAAGCTTCTTCGTAATAGCCTAGTGCTTTTGATTTGTCGTTAGATTTTAAATAATAGTCGCCTAGCTCTACTAAGGTTTTTACACTTTTATCTTCACTTATTAAGGACGTGATCTCTATTAAATCTGATTCATAATGTGGATTTTTAGAAACAAATTTCACAAAATCATTAAGCACTTTCGTTTTCGCTTCTGGTTTTATCACAGGACTTGTTAGTACAACTTTCATTGATTTAATAGCGTTTGTAATATCGTTCTCATCCAAATAAAACTTATATAAGGCTAAATGCACTAACTGCGAATCTGGATTAAAAACTAGTAATCGCTTTGCAGCATCAAATGCCTTTAAAGTCTCTCCTGTTTCGCTATATCTGTAAATGAGAAGAAGATAATTTGACTCGTCTTCTGGATTGCTATTAACGCGCTCTTCAAGGTTTTCTATACGATCTTCATTGTTACCTGTTAGATTGTAAATTTGATTGCGTAGATAATCTCTATCTTCGCTATAACCAAATTTAAAATCCATTTCATCTAAAATCTTCAGTGCCTCTCTATATTTTTCTAATTGAATATATAACGACGCTAAATCTTGTTTATAATCTGGATGGTATTCTACAAGTTGCTTCACCGTTTTAAGGGCTTTGTTCGTGTCATTTTGTTGAATATAAACACCATACAACTCATCTAAATACCATTCGTTTTTTGGTGCTTTAGACACTGCTTTTTTAAAGGCAACCTCGGCAGCTCCAAAGTTTTTAAGCTGCATGTAGTTTTTCCCTAATTCATAATATAAAACAGGATCACTATCATCAATGTCTATACATTTTAAAAGTGCGTCTGCAGATTTTTGATAGTTCTCAATACCCTTCTGTTTCAAGGCTTCAAAGAAATATTCCTGAAACGTATCTTCTACATTTCCTAAATCGTCATCTGGACGCTTGTTAAAATCAACTTGCGCATAGGTGTTCTGCGGAAGCATAATCATTCCGAAGAAAAAAAGCAGGACGTATAATTTAGTTTTCATATACATTTCCCTTCAAAAAGGGAATCTTATTCGCATTGTAACTAGTTAGGTTTCAAATTCTATTCCAAAGTGGAATCAACAAGTTTCCTAAGCATTAGTTTTATTCCAAAACAGAATAGTCACCAATACTGATTGCTTTGAAATCACCGTTATATTTAACGTGATTACCAATCATGGCATTGTCCAAAGTAGCATTTTTAATGTTAGTATGGTTTTGTATTAAGCTATTTTTAACGCTTGAATTCTCTATTACACAATTATTTCCAATAGACACATTAGGTCCAACTGTAGCATTATGTAATTCTACGTTCTCACCAATATAACAAGGCTCAATGATTGTTGAGTTATTATTTTTTACAGATTGAGCAATCATTTGCTCTTCGCCATCTGCTTTTAGGAAGCCTAACATTCTTGTGTTTGTCTCAAGCGTAACAATTTTATTTCCGCAATCCATCCACTCATCTACAGTTCCTGTTTTAAAGACTTTACCGTCTGCCATCATACGTTTGATGCCATCATTAATCTGGTATTCCCCACCATTCATAACGTTCTCATCCAGAACTTCTTGTAGTTTATCTTTTAACACTGCAACATCTTTGAAATAATAAATTCCAATAACTGCTTGATCACTCACAAACGTTTCTGGCTTTTCAACGAGTTCTACAATCTCTTGATTACTATTTAGTTTCACAACACCGTAAGCTTCAGGGTTTGCTACTTTTTTAGTCCAAATCACACTATCTGCGCTTGGGTCTAAATCAAACTCTGCACGAATTAGGGTATCTGCATAGGCCACTACTGCTGGTCCAGAAAGTGACGGTTTTGCACACATAATTGCATGACCAGTTCCTAAAGGTTGATCTTGACGATAGATAGAAGGTTGTGCACCTAGACTTGTTGCCAACGCTTTTAAACTCTCTACTACCTCATCACCAAACCAAGCTGGATCACCTAAAACAAAAGCGATTTCATCTATAGGTTGATTTAATACTTTCACAATATCTTTCACCAATCGATGTACGATAGGTTGTCCTGCTACTGGGATTAATGGTTTTGGTACTGTTAAACTATGCGGTCTTAAACGAGAACCTCGCCCTGCCATTGGTACTATTATTTTCATCGAAAAATTTATTTTTCGTTTCCGTGACAACGGAACTCTTTTTAATTAATTATTTATTTTGAGATTCTTCACTTCGTTCTGAATGACATCTCGAATTATTTTACTCCTGTACTACCAAAACCACCTTCTCCACGATCTGTTTCAGAGAGTAATTCTACTTCGGTCCATTCGGCACGTTCGTGTTTTGCAATGACTAATTGTGCAATACGTTCGCCATTATTTATGACGAAATCTTCATTAGATAAATTTACTAAAATCACACCAATTTCTCCTCGATAATCTGCATCTATAGTGCCTGGTGCGTTAAGTACCGTGACTCCTTTTTTGGCAGCCAATCCACTTCTTGGTCTTACCTGTGCTTCAGTACCAACTGGTAATTCTATAAATATACCAGTACCCACTATTGTACGTTCTAAAGGTTTTAAAACTCTAGACTCAGATAAACTCGCTCTTAAATCCATTCCTGCCGAAGCTATCGTTTCGTAATGCGGTAAATCGTGATTAGATGTGTTTATGATTTTTATTTGCATGATATAGATTATTAGCTTAAGCCTAATTGATTAACAGACTAGCGCGATTTTAAAATTTGTTTTAATTCGTTTTTTTCTAAAAAGCCTATTAACGCTAAGAAGAGCAACAAAAATACAGTTCCTAATAACATATTTCTGTCAAAATGATAATAAGTTATAAAACTTAGACCAGCACTGACTAGTAAGTAAATCGAAATTCGATTAATATCATAAGGTACTGGATAATATTTTCGACCTAAGAAATAGGAAATAAGCATCATTAATGCGTACGCAATAAGCGTAGCATAGGCACAAGCCATAAATCCAATCTTTGGAATAAAAATAAGATTAAAAGCAATGGTAATACTTGCTCCAATAATTGAAATATACATCCCAAAACGTGTTCTATCTGTCAATTTGTACCAGATAGAAAGGTTATGATAAATCCCTAAACATAAGTTTGCCAACAATACGATTGGTACAATATCTAGTGCTAGTAAATAACTTTCTTGTTTTATAAAAATTGACCTCAATAGGTCTATATAAACCACTACAATCATCAAACCTAATGCTCCAACGATAGTAAAGTACTTTAATATAGTTGCATAGGTTTGTGTTGCATTTTCTTTATCTGAGTGACTAAAGAAAAACGGTTCTGCTCCCATTCTAAAGGCTTGTATAAATAACGTCATAAAGACTGCTAGTTTATAGCATGCACTATATGCTCCGTTTACAAATTCGCCTTCCATTTGTGGCAACAACCATTTATCTAAATTTTCATTGATAACAAATGCTAATCCCGCAACCATTATTGGCCAACCATAACGTAACAATTGTTTTAAAACGGTGGTGTCATATTGAAGTTTTGCCTTAAAGAAATAGGGTAGAACTAAGATTAACACTACTACACTTGCTATCAGGTTTGCAATAAATATGTATTCTACATTATTATCTACACTGAAAAGGTTTCTTAAACTTTCTGAACCGTAAGTTGTTGATAGTAGTAATACGTTAAAAACAACCATAATGATCACGTTTATCATTTTAATAGATGCAAACTTAATGGGTCTACCTGTAACTCTTAAGTAAGCGAACGGGATCACGATTAGAGTGTCAATGAATGTGATTCCAACTAGTAAATTGTAAAAATCTGTATTGATTCTTAATGCTTCGGAAATTGGAATTCTAAACAAGAAAAGTAGTAATCCGAAGAAAAAAGTACTCACAACAATTGTAATCATTGCGGTGGATAATACAGCGTTTTTATCTTTGTTTTTACTAAAAAATCTAAAGAAGGATGTCTCCATTCCGTAAGTAAGAATGACATTAAAAAAAGCTGCTACAACATAAAACTCTGTGTTTTCAGAATAGTCTTCATTTGGAAGTACATCTGTATGAAGTCGTACCAAGAGGAAGTTAATTAGGCGAGGCAATACGATTGCTAAACCATAAATAACAGTGTCTTTAAAAAAAGATTTTAATACGCTCAAGAGTCAAGTTTTGAAAAGCTAAAAATACGTTTTTAGCAAATGCGAACCAAAGATATGTTATTGCATCTCTTGTGGTCCATCTTCATAGTAAATCCATTCATTTTCAAGAACCTCACTTAGTTTTAAGTATTTAGTTCCACCGTCTTCACGATAACTTATGATGCATTATCTGTTTGATAATATCAAAAGGGAAATCTTTTATAGTCTATAGTGTATGTCATTTGCCAATAGGGTCTTGTTTTACTAGCTGACAACTGTATTTGCCTTTATCTGGAATTAATCGTCCTTTTAGGTTCCTAAAAAAATGCTATCAATAACGACGCTCGCTGCTGGAGTTAAGTTGGCGATATGAAAATTATAACCAGAACTTCCAATTTTTATGGCACTCGTCCAATTTTGGAAATATGCTTTGGAATACTGAATAGGAGCAGTTTTTTGAAATTTATAAGCATTAGAGCATCCCATAAAAAGCAAAAACATTAAGAGTAAACCATAAAATTGGATTGATTTTTGAAGTGTTTATATTGTTTACGTTTTACTAGATTTAATTGAGTTTTATAGTCTTATTGGGCGGGGCGCTTGGATAATGCATTGCTCTTTTTTGTTCAATATTTGTAATTTTATAATACTGAGTTTTATCTCCTTGTTTATAGGTCACAACACATTCATCATCGTTCAACTCAAAAGGAATCTTTTCTTCTATGATTGGTAATTGATTCTTATATTCTTCGTTTGCATCCCTGCTTATAATGATATCTTTGGGTTGATTTAATTGCGTTTTAAATCGCCCAATATAGAGTAAACCTTCATTTGTTTTTTTTACTTCCAATTTCACAGACTTACCTCTAAAATAAACACTATCCAATTGAATAGACATATCCATTACTGGAATAAAAACATTTAATCCAGAGCCACCACCTTTAACACCTGCTACCCATGTTTGACAGTATACGTTTCCAAACTGAGTTGGAGCAGTCCTTTGTAATTTTTGAGCTGTTGAACATTGAGAAAAACTTGCCATAAGTATGACCATTACAATTAAAAAAGAAGTTTGTTTTAATAGTTTCATTTTGAGGTTTTAAGCGTTATAAAGATACAATTTCAAATTTAGTGCCATAAAAAAGCCCAACTCTAAAAGCTAGGCTATAATATATATTTAAAATCTTGGCTTACTCTTCATAAACAACAACAGGAAAAAAATGCTATTAATACTATTTATTAATCTTCTTTATTAACATTCTTATATCTTTAGGTTTTATGTTATAAGATAGTTTTGTATGTTTTCTGTACACAATTTCACCCGTAGTGCCCTCTACAATAGTTATCATTTTGTGAGCATTTTTTTGATGATATATTAAATAGTAAAAGGGTTCTTCATTATTGAGAATGTTATCACTTAACTCATTTTCATCTATAACTTCATAATCATAAGTATAATCTTCAAATAGTTCTGTAGAGGATTTTTCTCGCGCCTTACCTGTGAATGCATTAAAACCATAGATCATGTTTTGAGGTATGAACAACTTTTTTTCTTTAAGGTTTTTGATATGCTTTTCGTTTACATAATCATCATAAATATTATAGCTCTTAGAATCTCTTATACCAGTATTTAATTGTTGAACATAATTTTTAATATAACCTAACCTATAGTCCAATAAGTCACCATATACAGTATCTTTCATTTTTACCATATCCATTCTTGCATCTACATTAGTGGTAAAAAAAACGACACCATAAAAATCTTCAAACCAAGAAACACCTCCATCCTTCTTCTTCTTAATTTTATTTACTACGCCTAGTTTTAAGTAATTAAAGGCATATGATGATTTACCTGTATTTACACTAATAGATTTAAACTTTATAAACGAGTTCCCTATTTTGACATATTTTTTTATATCCTCTTTTTGTATAATTTCTATTTCGTTTATCGTCCAAGCTTTATCTAATATCGATTGATACTCCTCTTTGTTATATCTTTCACTGAATTGAGTTGGTAATACGAAGAAGGTTTTTGAAGTCTTTAGTTTTTCTAGATCCTTTTTCGATAAATCTGTTTGATAGTACTCTGGTCTTAATTTAATATTACCAAGAGAAGATTGTGCAATTAAACCGGCGCTAAAAGAAAAAATTAAAACTATAAATAAATTTTTCATTGATTCTGTTATTTTAAATTTACTTATTTATTTCACAACCTAAAAAAAGCCCAACTCTTAAAAGTTGGGCTTTTCAAAATTATAATTATATTCCTGCTTTTGCAGCAATTTATTAGTTGTTCAATGCCTCTGCACCACCTACGATCTCGAGGATTTCGTTTGTAATAGCAGCCTGACGAGCTTTGTTATACGTTAATTTCAATTGATCTCTCAATTCTGTAGCGTTATCAGTTGCTTTATGCATTGCAGTCATACGTGCACCATGCTCTGAAGCAAAACTATCTCTAATAGATTTATATAACTGTGTTTTTAATGACTTAGGGATTAACTGATCTACGATTTCTACTTGTGATGGTTCGAACGTATAATCTGTATTTGCATTCGCTTCTCCTTCCATAGGAACAATTGGTAAAAATTGCTCATTCATTACTATTTGAGTTGCTGCATTTTTAAATTTGTTATAAATGACTTCAATTTTATCAAAATCACCAGCCACAAATTTCTCCATGATCATCTCTGCAATCTCTGCAACATTATCAAAAGTTAAATCATCAAAGACTTCACTCCTATTAGCTATAACCTTATTTGACTTCTTGAAAGCATCATTACCTTTTTTACCAATCGCTAAATAAGACACCTCTTGATTAGCGTATGTCGTTTTAGTTAGGCTTATTACCGATTTGATAATATTAGAATTAAAAGCGCCTGCAAGACCTCTATTAGAGGTAATAACAACTAATAATACTTTTTTAACCTCCCGCTGCTCTGCATAAGCACTAGCAGAGTCTCCTTCTAACGTTGAACTTAAGCTCTGTAAAAGCTCTGTTAACTTATCAGAATAAGGTCGCATTGCCGTAATTGCATCCTGAGCCTTCTTCAATTTTGCAGCAGATACCATTTTCATAGCACTAGTAATCTGCATCGTTGATGACACTGAAGATATTCTATTACGTATTTCTTTAAGATTAGCCATATTTAAAATATGTAATATTCCTGTTCTCAAATGAAAACAGGAATGTTAATTATGCTTTATACTTTGCTGATAAATCTTTTGCTACAGTCATTAATGTATCTGTAACTTCATCAGTTAATTTTCCTGCTTTTAAAGTATCTAAAATACCTTTATGTTTAGCGTTTAAGAATTCGATATAATCTCTTTCAAATTCTTTAATTTTATTTACAGGAACATCTTTTAATAAGTTTTTAGATCCAGCATAAATAATTGCTACTTGATCTTCGACTTTAAATGGATCGTTCTGTGCTTGCTTTAAAATTTCAACGTTACGCTTTCCTTTTTCAATTACATTTAAAGTTACTGCATCTAAATCTGATCCAAACTTAGCAAAAGCTTCTAATTCGCGATACTGCGCTTGATCTAGTTTTAATGTTCCAGACACTTTTTTCATTGATTTAATCTGAGCATTACCACCCACACGAGATACCGAAATACCTACGTTAATTGCTGGACGTACACCCGAGTTAAATAAATCTCCATCTAAGAAAATCTGACCATCTGTAATAGAAATTACATTTGTAGGTATATATGCTGAAACATCACCTGCTTGTGTTTCAATAATTGGCAATGCCGTTAAAGAACCTCCACCTTTTACGATTGGCTTTAATGAATCTGGTAAGTCGTTCATTTCTCTAGCAATCGCATCATTATTAATGATCTTTGCAGAACGTTCTAATAATCTTGAGTGTAAATAAAATACATCACCAGGATATGCTTCACGTCCTGGAGGACGACGTAATAATAAAGACACCTCACGGTATGCAACTGCTTGTTTTGATAAATCATCAAAAACAATTAAAGCTGGACGACCAGTATCTCTAAAATACTCTCCAATAGATGCTCCTGTAAAAGGCGCATAAACTTGCATTGCAGCGGGATCTGATGCATTTGCAGCTACTATTGTAGTATAAGCTAAAGCTCCTTTTTCTTCTAGAGTCTTAGCAATTAATGCCACTGTTGACGCCTTTTGACCTACAGCAACGTATATGCAGAATACAGGCTCACCTGCATCATAAAATTCTTTTTGATTTAAGATAGCATCAATGCAAACGGTAGTTTTACCTGTTTGTCTATCACCAATTACCAACTCACGTTGACCTCTACCCACTGGAATCATAGCGTCAATTGCTTTAATACCTGTTTGTAATGGTTCAGTTACTGGCTCTCTATAGATAACTCCTGGTGCTTTACGCTCAAGGGGCATCTCGTAAGTTGTTCCAGTAATTGGTCCTTTACCGTCAATTGGGTTACCTAAAGTATCCACAACACGACCAACAATACCTTCTCCTACGTTAACAGAAGCAATACGGTTAGTACGTTTTACTGTAGATCCTTCTCTAACTCCTACAGAGACTCCTAACAATACAATACCTACATTATCTTCTTCAAGGTTAAGTACGATACCTTCTAAGCCACCATCGAACTCAACTAATTCACCATATTGTGCATTAGATAATCCATAAGCTCGTACAATACCATCACCTACTGTTAATACTGTTCCAACCTCATCTAATGAAGCTCCTGCTTCAAAACCTGAAAGTTGTTGTTTTAAGATTGCTGATATTTCAGCTGGTTTTACTTCTGCCATCTTTATTTAGATTTTAGACGTTCACTTCGACTAGCTCAGTGACCGAATACTATTTAATTTAATGTAAACTCTCTTTTTAATTTGCTCAATTTATTTGCAATACTTGCATTGTACTCAATATCTCCAATACGTAATACAAATCCTCCTAAAATACTATCGTCAATAACACTATTGATTTCCACTTCTTTTCCTGTAAGCTCTTTTAACTTTACTAATACTTTAACTCTTAAATCGTCAGATAATTCAACTGCTGTTGTAACCGTAGCAACTTGAGTCTCTTTAAATTGATCATAGAGCACGTTGTACTGTGAAGCAACTTCACCAATTACCGAGATTCTTTTATTATCAACCAATGTATCTACTAAATTAACAGATAATGGACTTATATTTTTGAAAACCTCTAGTACAATAGATTTTTTTACTGAAGAACGTACCACAGGATTTTGAAGCGCCAGTTTTAATGCTGCATTATCTGCAATAGTTGAGGCTATTAATTTCATATCTGAATTAATAGTGTCTTCAAGTTTTTGCTCTTGAGCTAAACTTAATACTGCTTTTGCATAGCGAATTGCTGCTCTTGTTCCTGCCATAATCTTATTCTAAATCCTTTCTAAACGAAAGCACTTCTTTTTTATGATTACTAGTTTAATTTTGTTTCAACTAACATAGATTCAACTAATTCTAGTTGCTTCCCTTTATTTGATAATTCTTGACGCACTACTTTTTCTGCAATGTCGATAGATAAGCTTGCTACATGACTTTTAAGTTCTGCCATAGCAGTTTTCTTTTCGTTCTCAATAGCCAACTGTGCTTGTACAATAATTTTGTTAGCCTGCTCTTGTGCTAGAGTTTCGGCATCTGTAATCATCTGCGCCTTCATTTCTCTTGCCTCTTTAAGCATTGCTTCTCTTTCTAATCTTGCTTCTTGCAGTAACTTTTGGTTATCTGCTTGCAAATTTTCCATGTCACGCTTTGCATTTTCTGCTGCGTCCAATGCACCTTGAATTCCTTCTTCTCTTTCATTAAGAGATGTAAG
>JAWUWM010000089.1:0-46445 GCA_034111845.1 Psychroserpens sp.
TGATTTTGGTGTTTTCTGTGATCACCTTTCCATCTAAATTTTGAGCTTGACTAAAGCTAACTGTTGCAATAAAAAGTCCTAAAAATGTAAATACTGTTTTCATGATGTTTTATTTTATGATTAATACACTACAAATATAATTCCGCCTTACATAGATTATAGTTAACCAATGTTAACGTGTGTTAACCGATTAGCTTTTAAGGGTTTTAACATTTACTTTTGGAATATGAACGATACTAAATACAGATCTATACTATATGTTATTGTCATTGTAATACTGTCTACAATAGGGATTCAAGCCTACTGGAATTACAAAAACTATTTATCTAGTAAACAGCAACTTGTCAATGACGTACAAACAAGTTTAGATAAAGCGGTGGATGACTATTATGCTAATTTGGCCGAAAATAGCACCATTGGTTTTAGCTTTCAAGGTATGAATCAAAAAGACTTCCTTAAAAATGGTCGGTTTGATAGCATCATGAGCTCTATTACTGAGACTGACACCGATGGGTTTAGTGGTATTGATTCTATTAACCCAAGTTTATTGAATGGGATTGCTGTAATAAAAGGCCCAAAGGCTGATTCTATTATTAGTCAAATGCACTTAAATACTACTGTCAATTTTAAGGATTCAACTACAAATCATATTGCCCACGTTAATATAGATTCTCTATCCAGGTATACTAAACATAAGGATACACTTGTTTTAGATAAAGATTTGAGAAAGTTCACGTCAAAGATTATTGTATCTATGAAAACAGATTCATTATCTCTAAGAGGTATTGATACCTTATTACAAGCTGAACTTCGACGTAAAGACATAGGTATCACTTACACCATTAAATATATAGACCCTTCAACCGATATTGATTATTATAATGCGGTTGAGAAAGACATAGAGTTTATAGATTCGGTTCAATTGCAGTCATTTTTAAGCACATCGTCTAAATCTGCATTGCTACCTAAGACCAGTGAATTGAGTGTTCTATTTAATACGGTCTCAAATGATGTATTTAAGCGCATTATTTGGGGAATCGTCATTTCAACACTTCTAGTTCTAGCGGTTATTAGTTGCTTATTCTATTTATTGCAAGTTATTAAAAACCAAAAACAACTAGCAGAAGTTAAAAATGATCTCATTAGTAATATCACGCATGAGTTTAAAACACCTATTGCGACTATTGGCGTTGCGTTAGAGAGTCTTCAGAATTTTAATATGATTGACGATAGAGAGAAAACTAAAACCTATTTAGAGATGTCAAGTTCTCAATTGTCAAAACTAAATACCATGGTTGAGAAACTACTAGAGACCGCTACCTTAAATAGTGATAATTTAGAGCTCAATTTTGATACTTATAATATTTCCGAAGTGATTACCTCTATCATAGAGAAACATAAATTTCAGGATAGAGATAAATCCATATCTTACGATATTGAAGATGCTATTTTTGCACATGTAGATATTTTTCATTTTGAAAATGCCATTAATAATTGTATTGACAATGCCTGTAAATATGGAGGCGATACGATTCACATAGACGTCAAACAGACTATAAGTCAAATAGATATTTCAATTTCTGATAATGGATCATCATTAACCAAAGCCGATAAAGACCGTGTTTTTGAAAAGTTTTATCGTGTACCAAAAGGAAATACTCATGATGTTAAAGGTTTTGGGATTGGTTTGTATTATGCTAAAGAAATCATTGAAAAGCATAATGGATCGATTCAACTAGAACTCAAAAAACAACTCACAACGTTTAAAATCCAACTTCCCAATGTCTAAAACCACCATTTTACTTGCAGAAGACGAGCCAGCATTAGGTCAAATTATTAAAGAAAGTTTAGAAACTAGAGATTTTAATGTTTTGCTTTGCGAAAATGGAGACATTGCTTTTGAAACCTATAAAAAACAAGCACCAAAAATTTTGGTTCTAGATGTCATGATGCCTAAAAAAGATGGTTTTACACTCGCTAAAGAGGTTCGAGCAATTGATAACAGCATCCCTATCATTTTTTTAACTGCGAAATCACAAACCAAGGATGTGGTTGAAGGGTTTAATATTGGTGGTAATGATTATCTCAAAAAGCCATTTAGCATGGAAGAGCTTATTGTAAGAATTAATAATTTATTGAATCGTACACAGGTTCAAAAAACAGCTGATATTCTAGAAATTGGTAGCTATACATTTGATTTCCCAAAGCAAATCTTGCATTTTGAATCTAGCGAGCAACCCTTAACCCACAGGGAAGCACATTTACTATTCCATTTGGTCCAAAACAAAAACAAAGTGTTAGACCGCTCACTCATACTCAATAAACTATGGGGAACAGATGATTTTTTTACCGCCAGAAGTATGGATGTATTTATTACCAAATTGAGAAAAAAACTTAAAGAAGACGATAGCATACAAATTATTAATGTTCGAGGATTTGGGTATAAACTTGTGTTTTAAATACAAAATTAACACAATCTATGATCACCATTATAGTTATCTAATTACTGGTTCAAATTTTGTACTTTTCAATCCTGATAGTTATCGAGATTATAAAACACATACTACTTTGGTTAAATACATTTTCTTACTTTTCACTGCACTGGTTGCTGCTCAAACGCAAATTGAATTAGCAGCTGGACCAACTATCACTTTTAAAGCAGATCAATTTATAGCCATAGATAATTTTGAAACGATGTATTTCGTAAGAGGTAATATTCTTTATAAAAAACCAAAAGACAAACCAGCCATTAATTATAGTAACGTGCAGTTGGGATTCCCAACGACGGTTAACGCTTTTAATCCATTAAAGATCAATGTATTTTATCAGGATTTTAACACGATTGTTATTCTAGATAATCGGTTAGCCGAAATTTTTAAAGTCGACTTCAATACCAAACAGCCTTATAAAAATGTAACTCATGTCTCAACTGGATTTGACAATTTACTTTGGATCTTTAATCAAGACCTCCAACAATTAGAACTCTATAATTACAAGAATGACAAGATAAGAGCGACAACCGTACCTGTACAATCTAATGTTTTGGGCTTGGCCAGCGACTATAATTATTGCTGGATGCTCACCGAAAAATATCTCTATCAATACACCTATTTCGGGAGTTTAATTTCTAAACTACCAAATAGAGGCTACACCTCATTCACTGTAGATAATGAAAATGTTATTCTAAAAACCGAAACTAGCCTCTTTTATAAATCTAAAAACGCCGAAATCGTAAGCGCATTAACAACGCCAAAATTGTTAATAAATCAGTTTTTACTAACCAATGAAACCTTGTATATTTACGATTCTGAAATACTCCATAAATACCAACTAAAACTCAAATAAATATGCATGTTGCTGTCGCAGGAAATATTGGTGCAGGAAAAACTACACTTACTAAATTACTAGCTAAACACTTCAAATGGGAACCACAACTAGAAGATGTGGTTGACAATCCATACTTAGATGATTTTTACAATCAAATGGAGCGTTGGAGTTTTAACCTACAAGTCTATTTTTTAAATAGTAGGTTTCGTCAGGTATCTCAAATTCGCAAGAGTGGCAAAGACATCATCCAAGACAGAACCATTTATGAAGATGCGCATATTTTCGCACCCAATTTACATGCTATGGGATTGATGACGAACCGTGATTTTGAAAATTATCGTTCTCTTTTTGATCTTATGGAATCCTTTGTTGAAGGCCCAGATTTATTGATTTACTTGCGTAGTTCTATTCCTAATTTAGTGTCGCAAATTCACAAGCGTGGTCGCGATTATGAAAATTCTATTAGTATTGATTACCTCAGCAGGCTTAACGAACGTTACGAGGCGTGGATTACAAAGTATGACAAAGGTAATTTATTGATTATAGACGTTGATAATTTAGATTTTGTTGCAAATCCAGAAGATCTTGGTGAAATCATCAATAAGATTGATGCTCAGATTAACGGATTGTTCTAATTTTCATCACGTTTAGCAGGTCCATTTTTTCTAAATTCTGTAGAGCTAAATCCAACTTGTTTTTTTAAAGAATTTTGAAAACTATCCAGGATCATTATAACCTAGGATATATGTTATTTGTTCAGAGGTTTTATTAGACAACAACAACAGTCGCCTAGCTTCTATAATTATTCTATCGTTAATAAATCCAAGTGGAGCCTTATCACTATAATTTTAAAAAGATTTGAAAGGGTTTTAGATGATTTATTTAGCCTTGCTGCATAATCAGACACTTGATGTTTCTCTTCAAAACACTCTTTAACCAAAATGTTAAAACATCTTATAATATCAATTTTAACAGTTGGTAGTTGAGGTTGAGTTATATCTAGCTGTATTAAACGTGTCGATTTTATCAAAATACTTTCAGCATAACGCGAAGCATTTCCCCTTGAATAGTGTCTTTTATGTCAAATTCTTCCAAAAGTATTTGAAACATGATAATGTAACTATTCTTCTCTTTTTCGTTTAAGGATATTACACGAGGTAGAGAAGAACCAAAAAACAAAATGCCTTTACAGGACACCTCATGATCTTTGATAAAATAAAACTCTCGATTAAATACAAGAGCTATAACACCTTTCTACTCTTTATCTATGGTGACTACATTTATTGGTGTACAAAATAATACATGGGATTTAGAGAACCTAAAATCATAGCTATCAATAGTTAAGTTTATATCGGCTTCTCTTGCCCAAATAATCTTATAAAATCCGGTTCTTTTAAGCAACTGTTGAGATGTTGAGCAATTAAAGTCTGAGACATTAAACATACTTTCTGTTATAGTGCTTTTATAGTTTAAGTTCATAATAAAAATAAGTTTAGTAAAATTAAAACCATTTAGCTATCCATTCCTCTTAATGAACAGATTCTTACGAAATATACAAGATTAAAGGAAGAATCTATATGCTGCAACCTGACTTTCAACACTAATTTTGTCATCAATAAAACACATAACAAATAAATTAAAAATGGAAAATCAAATTAAAAACGCATTATCAGATTTAAATCAATTATTAGGAAAAGGGCAATTTATGGAAGCTATGGAAAAATATTTAGCTGATGATGTTGTACTTCAAGAAGCTAATAATGAGCCTAAAGTAGGCAAAGAAGTGTGCTTACAGGCAGAAAGAGAATTATTAGCTACAGTAACACACTTTGGTAAATACGAAATGAAAAATATAGCAATTGGAGGAAATACTTCTTACTATGAAGCCGTAATGGAATTTACTACAAATGATGGCACAGAGCACCGTTTTGAACAAGTTAACAGAACGCAATGGCGCGATGGTAAAATAATTAATGAACGTTATTTTCACGCATAATTTCATTTAGCTGAAAATTTATAAATCTAAAGAATTCATAAAGACGCGCTTTATGAATAAGATGGGTTTGTCGGCCAAAGTAACTATTAAAAAAGCAGTTTTACTCAATTGCTTTTTAATAGATTACATTTACCAGACTAACCAATTAATACGATTTGAAAGCAATCACTAAATACTGGTTTTTAGAAGGCTTCAACCTTTTTAGAAAACTCGGAATACTCAACATGATGAAAATCTGCGAGATTCTAGAAATGGATAATATTGAAAAAGGAAAGCCTATTGAACTCTCAAATGAACATAAGAATAGCGTTTTCTTTCTAAAAAGAGGTAGTGTAAAAATTGTAAACGCTACAAATGATACTGTAAAATATATTGTTAAACGAGGTAACATTTTTGGAGAACTTGCCCTTTTCGATAAAGAAGTAGCTACTGAAGAGGTTGCCTACGCTTTGGAAGATTGTGTTATCTGTTATATCGAATCTGAACAAATGGAAGCGCTAATGGAACAACATAAATCACTTAAAAATGGTGTTCTTAAAGTTTATGGATTGCGTATAAAAAAGTTAGAACGTAGACTTCACGACTTACTATATAAAGATAGCCCAACAAGAATAAAAGAGTTTATTCTAGATTATTTAGATGAGTTTGGTGAAACCAATAAGACTGGTTACCGCGCAGCAAAAAACCTTTTATCTCATAAAGAAATTGCAAACCTAACAAATACATCAAGACAAACAGTTAGCAATGTGTTAAGTGGCATGCGTAAAAAAGGATTGATAGACTATAATATGCAATCCATTTCTGATACAAAAATTGATAAGAAAGAAAACTAATAAATTAGCTATGAACACAATTGTAGATGACATGACTTAGACTGAAAGTAATTTTAATATATTTCGACAAAATAAAAATTAACCAATTAATCACAACATGAAAAAACCAACTATAATCGCACAAATAAGTGAATTAATAAATAAACAGCCTGTTCACGCCTTAGTCAATGGATTAGATTTAGTCATTGTAAAATTTGATGAAGACATTTCTGTTCTTTACGGAAGATGTTTGCACAGAGGTGCTTTAATGTCTGATGGACATGTCGATGGTCACAACCTTATTTGTGGAGTTCATGGTTGGGATTATAGAGTAGATTCTGGTGTTTCAGAATACAACAATAAAGAAGTTTTGCATAAATTCTCTACTAAGATTGAAGGCGATGATTTAATGGTCGATGCTTTTGAAATCGATGCGTATTTAATAAATAGTCCTCAACCTTTTAATCGCGATGAATACTTAGGCGCTTATGCAGATACACATCCAGAAGCCACCGAACCTTATACGGGCTATATCAAAGAGCTATCACAGAATGGCTTAAAAAATATTGGTCATCATGGATTTTCTGCCTCCATGGGAGTTGACAGAAACACATTACCAAAATGGAATGATATTCAATTTTTACCAGCGCAATTAGCAACACGTCCCTTATTAGATCATGAAACTGTAGCCACCAAAATCGTTATTGGCCCTAAGGCTAAAAAGCCATTAGAGTTAGACATGCCATTGTTTGTAAGCGATATGAGTTTTGGCGCATTATCTCGTGAAGCCAAAATCGCTTTAAGTAAAGGCGCCGAACTTGCTGGAACTGGTATTTGTTCTGGTGAAGGTGGTATGTTACCTGAAGAACAGGCTAGTAATTCAAGATATTTTTACGAATTAGCATCTGCTCAATTTGGATTCTCTTGGGACAAACTAGACAATGTACAGGCCTTTCACTTTAAAGGTGGACAAGGCGCAAAAACAGGAACTGGAGGGCATTTACCTGGAAGTAAGGTAAGTGCAGAAATAGCAAAGGTTCGTGGATTGAAAGAAGGCGAAACTGCTATATCACCTGCAGCGAACCCAAATTTTCATAGTGTACAAGATTTTAAGGATTTTGCCGATAAGGTTCGTGAACGTACTGGCGGAATTCCGATAGGTTTTAAAATCGCAGCAAGTCATATAGAAAAAGACATTCAATTTGCATTAGACGTCGGTGTCGATTATATTATTTTAGATGGTCGTGGTGGCGGAACAGGTTCTGCTCCAACCATTTTAAGAGACCATATTAATGTTCCAACAATTCCTGCATTAGCCAGAGCAAGAACCTATCTGGATAAAGTTGGCGCATCAGATGTTACATTAGTAATCACTGGTGGTTTGCGCGTTGCTGAAGATTTCGCAAAAGCTATGATGCTAGGAGCCGATGCCATTGCTGTATCAAATTCTGCATTACAGGCTATTGGTTGTTTAGGGATGCGCGCTTGCGGAAGTAATAATTGCCCAGTAGGAATAGCCACTCAAAAAGAATCACTTCGTAGTCGATTAATTATTGATTCTTCAGCAAAGCAATTGCATAACTTTTTTGATGCAACTAATGATTTAATAAAGGTCGTTGCAAGGTCTTGTGGTTATGATGATGTCACCAAATTTAATCACGATGACTTATCTACATACGCTAGAGACATTCATAAATTAACAGGAATAAATTACGCAGGAATACACTAATGGAAAACTGGTATTTACCCATAACAATAGTGCCTGGTATAGGTTTATTAATCTTATCAACCACTAACCTTATGGTAACTTTAAGCAATGAATTAAGCGGTTTAATAAATGAGCAGTCAAAAGACGATTCTATTATTCACCGAAAATTAGCTCAGTTAAAAACCTTAAACCGTACCATGGTGTTTTTTTACATCGCAGTGGCCTGTTTAGCAATTTCAGGATTAATAGGTGGTTTACAATTAAAAATGATAGAAAACAGTGCTACGTACATAAGTGTTTTAGGCATTGTTATCATGCTTTTAGGGTTATTTTTCTTGATAAAATATTCATATCGAGCAGTTAGTATAAGGCAAGATCAATTCAATTCAAAATTTGACAAAAACTAAAAACATGGCAACAACCAAAAAATGGTACAGTGTACTAAAAGACAAAAAGACATTACCTGAAGGACGTGTTCAAACAGTTACTGCTGGTCATAAAGGCATTTGTTTAACACATTATAAAGGTAAATTTTCTGCCCTAGATAATAGTTGCCCACATCAAGGTGGTCCTTTAGGAGAAGGCTCTATTGAAAACGGGATGTTACGCTGCCCGTGGCATGGTTGGGATTATGATCCTTGTACAGGAATGTCTCCAGGAGGTTTCGATGATGGATTAGAAACTTTTGAAGTAAAAGAAGAAGGCGATGAAATTTTTATAGCAGTAGAAGAAGAAACACACCAAGAAACCATTTCTGACGTGATGATAGAAACCATGGTAAATTGGGGTGTTAATACTGGCTTTGGCATGGTAGGACATTCCAATTTAGGCGTTGCAAATGCCATGATGCGCCAAGAAGAACAAGGTAAATTTCAATTTTTTGGAATTCGTCATGAAGGCGCTGCCGCCTTTGCCGCCTCAGCTTATGGAAAACTCACAGGAAGACCCGCTGTTTGTTTTGGTATTGCAGGACCTGGCTCTACAAATATGTATACAGGAATGTGGGATGCAAAAGTAGACCGCTCACCTATGTTAGCCATATCTGGACAAGTAAATACGCAGGTCATGGGAACTGGAGCTTTTCAAGAAGTAGATTTGGTTGGTGCGTTTCAAACCGTAGCGAACTTTAATCATAGCGTACAGCAAAACTCAAAACATGCAGAGTTAATGAGTTTAGCAATAAAAAGTGCTTTATTGAATAGAGATGTATCACATATCACATTTCCAGATGAAGTGGCTTTTATGCCAAAACCAGAAGGCCAAAAAGCACAAACACCAGAAGACAGAATTACACCTATGAATATTTCGCCGCCAAGGCAAATGGTTGCAAAGGCTGTTGATATGCTGAAAGATTCAAAAACACCTGCAATAATTGTTGGTCATGGAGCACGTTTTCATATGAAAGCGATTACTGATTTCGCTGAAAAATTAAACTGTCCAGTAATTACGACGTTTAAGGCAAAAGGACAAATTTCTGATTATCATGACTTAGGTTGCGGTGTATTAGGAAGAAGCGGAACACCCATTGCTTCGTGGTTTATGAACGAAAGTGACTTACTGATTGTATTTGGAGCATCGTTCTCTAATCATACAGGAATCACACCTAAAAAACCAATCATACAAGTAGATTACGACCCAACAGCATTAAGTAAATTTCATAAAGTTGATGCCGCGCTTTGGGGAGAAATTTCAGAAACCTTATCTATTATAAAAGAGCAAACAGAAGGAAAACTCACGACTGTAGATAGACGTCCGGAAATCGCAAAACGTTGGGCCATATGGAAAGAAGAAAAAGCCAGTCGATTAAAAGATGAAAGTGATATAGGTTTAAGTTCTATTGCTGTTTTTGAAGCGATGAACAAAGTGGTTCCAGACAATGCCGTGATTGCGGTAGATGTTGGAAATAACACCTACTCTTTTGGGCGCTATTTCGAGCCTAAAAATCAATCTGTTTTAATGTCAGGCTATTTAGGATCTATAGGTTTTTCATTGCCTGCAGCCATGGGAGCTTGGGCAGCGCAAGGTAAAGACAGACCTATTTGGTCAGTTTCTGGCGATGGTGGTTTTGGCCAGTATTTAGGGGAGATGATGACCTTGGTAAAATACAATATGAACATTAAACACGTATTGTTGAACAATTCAGAATTAGGAAAAATATCTAAAGAGCAAAAAGCAGCCGAATTGGATGTCTGGAAAACATCTTTGCACAATGTGAGTTTCGCAAAGTATGCTGAGAACTGTGGTGCTTTAGGAATTAGAGTCACAAAAATAGAAGAATTACTACCCGCTTTGGAACAATTAAAAGCACATAATGGTCCAGCGTTATTAGAAATAATTACAGATCCAACATTAATATAAAACTATAAACTAAACATGGAAAATTCACATTTAGAAACCTTCAAAGCTGAAGCACGAGGAAAAGGGTGGCCTACTACAGTAGTCATTACCAATACAGAATGGACGCTTAAAACAGATGAACCTATTGAAGAGGGCGGATCAAATACAGGTCCTAACCCTATGCAACTTTTTATTGCGTCTTTAGCTGGCTGTCAAAATGAACAAGCCCAAGTTGTTGCTGAAGAACTCTCCTTGAATATGACACAAATTGATATAAAGGTGGAAATTGATCTCGATCTTTCCGGTTTCATGGGGATGTCAGATCATTCAAATGGCAGCTACAAGAGTGTACGACTAGATGCTTCAGTAACAGGAGACCTATCAGATGAGCACGTTAAGACCCTAGGTCAAAAAGTAGATGATCGTTGTCCGATTTTAGCATTGTTACGCACAAGTGGTTGTCAAATTGAAAGCAGTTGGAGTAAACGTTAAAGGGATAGAAAATCGAATTAATAGTTATATCGTATCAAAATTTAACCAATTATAGTAAAAAAAACATGATGAAGCATTTGGAAAACTATAAATACCTCATTGCTTTATTAAGTGTTTTTAATTTTCTGTTAACACCTATTCATATTGCGATAAGCGGCTTTAACCCTGCATATATTATTGTTATTAATTACACTATAGTTATTTTAAGTAGTTCTCTAATTGCCTCTAAGAGGTTAGCGAAATTTTTTACATACTTTCTAGGCGCTTTAACGTTGTTAGCTATTTGGTTAGAATTTTCTGATAGCAATTCTAAAACACTTTTAATTTGTCGGTTAGTCTTCTCTTTTTTACTATTTGCTTGCTTTTGTATTATTTTAATTAGGCAGCTATTAAAGATAAAAGACATTAATCTTCAGTTTATAATAGGTCCTATTTTGGGTTTCCTCTATTTGGGAATTATTGGCGGTGTACTTTTTGAGTTTGTTCATTTTTTAGACTCAAATTCATTTCAATTAATCAAAGGGTTTTCTGGTTATAGTTTTTACTATTTCAGCTTTATAAGTATAACATCTGTTGGTTATGGTGATATTACACCATTAACAGCGCCCGCTCAGTCCTTAACATTAGTCATGAATATTATTGGTCAATTTTATTTAGCCATTGTGATTGGTGTGTTTGTAGGAAAATATATTAACGTAAATCAAAATTAATCATGTTCGAATCTTTCAGTATCATATTTACAATTGCAGCGCTGTTTAATTATATCAATTATAAATGGTTAAAACTGCCAACTACAATAGGTTTAATGATCTTAAGTTTAATCTTAATCATTCCAATTACACTAAGTGAAAAGGTGTTTCCCGAGTTTTACAAATTCTTTTGTGATATTATTGTCAATGCCGATTTTAAAACACTGTTACTCAATGGTATTTTAAGTTTTTTATTATTTGCAGGCGCATTACATGTGAACCTTGGAGCGCTTGCCAAAGAAAAGAAATCAATTTTTTTGTTTGCAACTTTGGGCGTTCTCATCTCAACATTTTTAGTTGGTGGCTTAGTCTTTTTTGCCGCGCAACTAATTGGTTTAGAATTACCTTTTTTACACGCACTTTTATTTGGTGCCTTAATCTCACCAACCGACCCAATTGCCGTTATGGCCATTTTAAAAGAGGCTAATATTTCTAAAAGTTTAGGCATAAAAATAGAAGGAGAATCCTTGTTTAATGATGGCATTGGTGTTGTTGTTTTTTCTGGCATTTTATTAATTGCTACCGCAATGGGAGAACACAATATTACAGAGTTAAGCACTGAAATAGGGACGCTTTTTCTTGAAGAAGCTGTAGGTGGATTAGTATATGGATTAGCGATAGGTTTTCTAGGGTTAAAATTCATTCAATCCTTAAAAGACAACCCGCAGTTAGCGGTAATGATCACACTTGCTGTAGTCATGGGAGGAACAGCAGGTGCATTTATGCTGCATATTTCAGCACCATTAGCGATGGTAGTTGCAGGATTGTTAATTGGAAATAAAATAAATATTAATGAAGATAAAAACCCCGTGCAAAAAGCTATCAATTCCTTTTGGGAGATTCTAGATGATGTTTTTAATGGCATTTTATTTGTCCTAATTGGGTTAGCCATTCACTTATTAGAGTTTAATACTAGTTATATTTTACTAGGTATTCTAGCTATAGTAATTGTGCTTCTTGCACGATTTATTTCTGTGCTTTTACCTTATTCACTATTAAAACATGAAGAGAAAAAACCAATTAAAACTATAGCCATTTTAACTTGGGGAGGATTACGAGGTGGCATTTCTATAGCTCTAGCCTTAAGCTTAAGTGAAGAACTTTCATTAGATATAATACTTCATATCACTTACATCATCGTGTTATTTTCGATTATTGTTCAAGGATTAAGTATTGGTCGTGTTGTAAAAAAGTTATATTCTTAAAATCCATTACTATACATTTGACATATGAGCGATAAATTAAAAGAAAAGGCAGAAGACAAGTATTTAATGGAAGAATTAAATATTGATAAAGACGCCTTAAAACAGTTAAAAAAGAAACTTGCAAAAGTAGCTCCGAGGTCTGAACGTGGCGTGGAAACATTATTTCGGTTATTATCTAAAAATCAGTATACCCTAAATACAATGATAGATACCAAATCAAATATTTTAATATCTATAAATGCTTTAATTCTATCACTAATACTAGGAACGGTTATGGGGCAATTAAGCTCAGATCCACATCTTATTTATCCAATTATAATGATTTTAATGACCAACCTAACATCTATAGCTTTTGCTATTTTTGCAACGCGTCCAGAACTAGTTCATGGAAAAAGCGAAGCAAAGAATTTGATGTTTTATGGTAATTTTCAAGATATGGATGAAAATGAATATGTAAATAATATTACTAATCTAATGAATGAAGGTGATGAGTTATATAAAACCATTGCTAAAGACACCTACCATTTAGGAAAAACGATAGACCGTAAATTTAAGTTACTTCGTAAATCGTTTAATATATTTTTAATAGGAATTATTTTATCAGTGATCGCATTTGTTAGTTGTCACGCATTATTTGGAAATTTGATATAATATGGAAACAATCATTATTATTTTTTTAGCAGTTCTAGGCGTTTACTTTGCTTTAGGCCTCCTTTTTGGTTTATACTTCCTGTTTAAAGGTGCTACCAAAATAGACCCTTTAATGCAAGACACTAAAAAGAAAGTACGCTTTCTACTGCTGCCAGGAGTCATTGCGACTTGGCCTTTTTTAATAGAACGTTTATTCAAATCTAAAACCGTTTAATTATGACGTCAGGATTACGTAAAGCACATAAGTACATTTGGCTATTACTCCTTATTATAGTCCCACTTATTATGATTTTATCTGTCAAGGATCTAGAAATATTTTCTTCGGAAAGCGATACAACATCGCAAAGTAATGGCTCAAAAAAAGGAAGTCTCAAGACCTCAGAAAATGAACTAATCAAAGCCTCAGTTTTTGAGAGCCACCTGGAAATCATTTTAAAGGCCACCCTTAAAACCTCATCATCTGTAGTCTATGAAATGGACACAAAAGGAAATAAGTCCACTATTATTGGTCAGTTAACAGCAGCTGGCATCTATAACTTCAATATTAATAATCTACCCAAAGGAATCATTATTTATGATGATTTAAAACAAGTAGAAATCACTAAACTTAAATTTTAATGGGATTAGATTATAAATTAGTGCTCTGGAATGCACACAAAAAAACCTATGATAAAATCATAGTAGTAAGCATGTTACTCTATATCATTATGTTTGCTGCTATTACTTTCGTTTTCAATTCTGAAACTAGTATAGAAACATTAGTAATTAGAGCCTTTGGCTCCCTAGCTATTATAATGCTTCATATTATTTTGGTTATTGGTCCATTAGCAAGATTAAACACAAATTTTCTACCTATACTTTATAACCGAAGACATCTAGGCGTAAGTATGTTTATTGCAGCTTTGATTCATGGTGGTTTTTCTATGTTCCAGTTTCATGCATTAGGTGATGTAAATCCAGTATATTCTCTATTTACCTCAAATATGGATTATGGCTCACTCACCAATTTTCCATTTCAAGTGTTAGGTTTCTTCGCCCTACTTATCTTATTTCTTATGGCTTCTACAAGTCATGATTTTTTCCTCGGAAATCTTTCAGCCAAGGTTTGGAAACGTCTACATATGATGGTTTACTTTGGGTATGCCTTAATTATTGCGCATGTATTTCTTGGCGCTTTTCAACAAGAAACATCACTATTTACTATCGGCATAATGGTTTTAGGCTTTATAGTAGTTGCAAGCCTTCATTTGATAACAGGATTTAAAGAACGTAAAATTGACACCACCAAAACAAAAGAAAAAGAAGGTTGGTTAGAAGTCTGTAATATTTCAGAAATCGAAGAAGACAGAGCTAAAATATTCACTGTTGAGAATGAACGTGTAGCCATTTTTAAGCACAACGGAAAGCTATCTGCCATTCACAACGTATGTAAACATCAAGGTGGACCACTAGGAGAGGGAAAGATTATTGACGGTTGTATTACGTGTCCTTGGCATGGCTATCAATATTTACCGAGTAACGGACAATCGCCTCCTCCATTTACAGAGAAAGTAGCGACTTACGAATTAAAGTTAGATGGCGAAACTGTTTTTATTAATCCGAAAGCTTTTGAAGAAGGCACTGAAGTCAAACCTTGTAAATTCTAAATTATGAAAAAGAACGATGAATTTTATGTGTCTTATATACATGGAAGTCTAGGCTATAAAACAAAGCGAACTCTAAAGCGTTTTGCACTCTCTGCTATCATGGTTATTATTGTTGCGGCAGTGGTGTTTAGCTTTTCACAAAAACCCTTTAAAAATGCCACATTTGAATTATTAAGTGACACAAAAATAACAGGAACTTATCACGAGAATCCTTATCCCATGTTACGCGTTCAAGTCGCTAAAAATACATTTAAAAATATTTTGCTTTTAGGCTTCGGAAAATCTAGTGCTAACCCATTTTTAGAGCAAATTAAAAAAGAAGCTAAAGACCTCAACGGAAAAACGTTAAGTATTGAAGGGAATTTAATTTACTATAATGGGAAAACGCTCATTCAAATAACTGATGAAGAAAAGGTAACACTTATACCAAACTCTACAGGAATACCTCCTAAAAAAACAAGTATTACCAACATGACACTTGAAGGCGAAATCATAGACCCTAAATGCTACTTTGGCGTTATGAAACCTGGCAAAGGCAAAATCCACAGGAGTTGCGCTGTGCGTTGCATTTCTGGTGGAGTTCCGCCAGTACTGGCGACGACAGATAATAATAACATCTCAGAATATTATTTATTAACCGATTTGAAAGGCCACCCAATTAATAACGACATACTCCCATATATAGGAAAGCCATCAAAAATAAAAGGCACTGTAGAAAAAATGGAGGACTGGTATATTATGAAAATTAATGTTTCTGATATATTAGCCTTAAACAAAAAATCATCAATTTATTAAATTATGAAAAAAGTATTGATAGTATTATTCGTCGTTTTAGGTTATTCTGTAAACGCTCAAACAATTGATTATAACACTACAAAAGGCTATGTCGTGGAAGGATATGATGTGGTCTCCTATTTTAGCAATACTGCTAAAGAAGGCAGTGATAAATATGTAGCTACACATGATGGAGCTAAGTACAAGTTTTCGTCTCAAGAAAATTTAGATTTATTTAATGCTAATCAAACCAAATACGTACCTCAATATGGAGGTTATTGCGCTTATGCTCTTGGTACAAAAAATAAAAAAGTTGCGGTTGACCCAGAAACTTTTGAAATTAGAGGTGGAAAATTATATCTATTTTATAATTCTTGGGGAAGTAATGCATTAAAACTTTGGTTAAATGAATCTCCAAATGAGTTATTAGTAAAAGCAGATAAGAATTGGGAAAAACTAAAACAAAAAAAATAATCTCTTAAAAAAAAACCCATCCTCTACTCAGTGTTCTTTTAAATTTAAACAACAATGAATTTAATAACGTATTTCTTTCTAGGTCTTATAGCAGCAATAATTGGGGCTTTACCATTAGGTACAACTAATGTTGCTGTTATTAATACAACAATAAAAGAAAATATTCAAAGCGCCTTAAAAATTGTTTACACAGCTGCTCTAGCGGAGATTATTCTGGTCGTCCTTGCCATCAATTTCAATATGCAAATTGAAAATTTTGTAGACATGAATGTTTGGCTACAATACACAATTGGATTCATATTACTGAGCGTTGGCATTATTCTTTTAATGGGTCGAAAAGAATGTGTGAAAGATAAAAATGAAGACTGTATCATCATTAAAAAAAGATACAATATTTCTAAACAAACGCTAGGATTTCTTTTAGGCTTGATTAATCCAACTGTACTGATTTATTGGATTTTAGTGATTTCTTTTTTAAATAAAAAAATGATTTATTTAAACATGACTACTGGATATTTTTTATTAATATTATTCTTAGTTGGAGTATTCTTTGGAAAAGTAATCACACTTTATGGTTATGGAAAATTCAGTAATATCCTAAAAGTTAAAATGAAGAATATAACAACTAGAATTAACAGAGTTATTGGTGTTTTGTTAATTTGTATTTCAATTTTCCAGTTTACGAAGTTGATCTACTATTAGGTTTCAAATCATTTTTTAACAAACCCATGTTCCCGAGCATGTGCAATGGCCTCATCACTACTCTCCACTAATAAAACGGGTATTTGCTTATAATCTTTAAAGAGTGATGTCACACGAAGCATTTTCTTTTTATGACTCACGCTTCTTAGGTAAATGGCAGCCACCTGAGATGGAAACTCATTGGCTACGTCCATATAAATATCTGCATCATACTCTGCACTATCACCTATTAAGATGAATTCTAGAGTAGGATAAGCTTTCAAAATATTAACAATTTCTATGTGTTTTTGTGGTCGATCTCCCGACTTCTTTTTAAATATATCTTTGAAACTTCTTAATAAAATGGGCCCTTTAGGAAAAGCATTCTGCTTCAAAAAGAATTCGAGATAACGGTATAAATTCCATGGACTATGACTTACATAAAAAATAGGATTAGCATGCTCACCGGTGGAACCTCTGTGCAGCTTATGATAAAAATCTGCTGCGCCTTCTAAGGGAATTCTGCTGGTAGCACTTTTAAAAATACTATTGATTAAGACTTTCCATTTCAGCGTAGAGACCACTCCTGTGTGAATTATCGTATCATCTATATCACTAATGACTCCATATTCTGCTTGAATACTTGGTATTAATAACTCTCCAGGAAACCGATTAGAATTTTGAATACTGCGCTTAATATTGACATCATCATAAGCCACCTCAAAACGAAGCCAACCTTCTGCATTTGTTAAAGCACTTAATCCTTCTAATTGCTCATCGACCTTAAAATAACCATGGTCGTCAGTTTTGGTTTTTAAAACAGTTCTGTTTGGAAGTGTGATTTTAAGCTCGGTATGTTTGATTTCGTCACTTTCAAATCGTTTAAAAGAATTGATCAATAAACCAAATAAGCCCTTTTGTTCTAGATTAATAGTCTCATCCTCTAGAGCACGACCACGCATGTAAAAATGGCTATCTGTACCATAACTTTGAAACGTAATAACTTGTAAAGGGTCTTTTTTGAACACTAACCTAATAATTAGATGTTCAAGATACTAAAATCGAGAAAAATATAAACCTAAATGTAACTGTAATTAATTTCAGTTATGATAAGTCGCTCAATATCAGTCTTATTTTTTAACAACAGATTCATGAGTTGTCGATGCTCGGTTTTTAATAGCATTAACACTTGTTCTAGCTTAGCGTTTCCGAAGCCATCAAAATTCAACTTACAAACCGCTATATCATGTTCTAAATTGCCAACCTTATGATCTAAAGCATACATTTTTGTAATCACCAATTTAAACTCGTTTTTATACTCTAAAATTCTGTTATCACATTGATTTACAAATGCTTAAAATTGTTATAAAATGCGTTTAAAATTAAGATTCACTCCAGAATGCGCACAACCTAAACGTTTATTTCTAAGCGAACGATCACAAAGGTTAACACGATGAAAAACAAGTTTACCATCTAGTAAATTGTAAATAGGATTCGCATCACTATTAGTTAGCACTTTTTCATGATGCATTTGACATTGCACAATTTGAAACGACTGAATCGCCTCTAGTATTTTGAGTATGCTCTTTTTATTCTCCATGTCTACCCTAAAATAGCATAACTAAATCGATTAGCACTAGGTAAAAACACCTGATTATTGAACACAAAAAAGCCACGACAAACGTGGCTTTTTTATTAAATATATAAGAAATAGTATTACTCCTTTAAAACGTCCATTTTTGTAATGACTTTAGTCACTTCACCTTCTAAATTTTTAGTAGATGCTTCAAATGCTTCCAATTGAGTTTCAACTTGAGACTTAGTACCCGTAAATGTTTCTTCCTTAGTTACTGCTTCTCCGTTTTCTAACATTGTGTAGGTAATTGTAGCTCCAGATAACGCCTTAGAAATATCGATAGTTTGTTCAATCTGCATGTCGCTATCAACTAATACACTTTCATTAGCATGACCTCCTAAAATAGGCGCAATGACTAAACCAATTAAACAGGTTAATTTAATTAAAATATTCATTGATGGTCCAGATGTATCTTTAAATGGATCACCAACTGTATCTCCTGTTACTGCTGCTTTATGCGCCTCAGAACCTTTGTAAGTCATAACTCCGTTAATCTCTACACCAGCTTCAAAAGATTTTTTAGCATTATCCCATGCACCACCAGCGTTATTTTGAAAAATAGCCCAAAGCACACCAGATACTGTTACACCAGCCATATAACCACCTAACATTTCGGCAACCAACATATTATTATCTTGGTATACTAATTTACCTACTAATACGACTAGTATTGGAAAACCAATAGTTAATAAACCAGGTAGCATCATTTCCTTCAAAGAGGCCTTCGTAGAAATATCCACACATTTATCATATTCTGGTTTCCCAGTACCTTCCATAATTCCTGGAATTTCTTTAAACTGTCTTACCACTTCGTTTACCATTTCCATCGCAGCTTTACCAACAGCGTTCATAGCTAATGCAGAGAATACTACTGGCACCATACCACCAACAAACAACATAGCTAATACTGGAGCTTTAAAGATGTTAATTCCATCAATACCAGTAAACGTTACATAAGCAGCAAATAAAGCTAATGACGTTAACGCAGCAGACGCAATCGCAAAACCCTTACCAGTTGCAGCAGTTGTATTACCAACAGCATCCAAAATATCTGTACGTTCTCTTACTATTGGATCTTGCTCACTCATCTCAGCAATACCACCAGCATTATCTGCAATTGGACCAAAAGCATCAATCGCTAATTGCATAGCAGTAGTTGCCATCATCGCCGAAGCAGCTAAAGCGACTCCATAAAATCCTGCTAAAGCATAAGACGACCATATGGCCGCAGCAAATAATAAAACTGAAGAGAACGTAGAAATCATCCCAGTCGCTAAACCAGCAATAATGTTTGGTCCTGCTCCAGTACTTGATTGTTGAACAATTTTTAAAATTGGCTTAGAACCTAATCCAGTATAATACTCAGTAAATGCAGAGATACCAGCACCGACAACTAAACCAACTAAACAGGCATAAAATACGCGCATTGAAGAAATATCCTGAAGCCCTTCACCAAAGAAATCCATTTGCATCGTTTCCGGTAACATCCAAGTTACTAATCCAAAACATGCTACAGCAACCATTAATATTGATGCCCAATTCCCTATGTTTAACGCCCTTTGTACGTCTTTTTCTTTTGCATCATTAGATGAAATTTTAACTAATAACGTTCCTATAAGGGATATGATAATCCCTACACCTGCAATAGACATTGGTAATAAAATTGGTCCAATACCTCCAAATGCATCTTGAATTGACCCACCCATATCCTTAATTACATAGTTACCTAATACCATTGCAGCTAAAACAGTTGCCACATAAGATCCAAACAAATCGGCTCCCATACCTGCAACATCACCAACATTATCACCAACATTATCAGCAATTGTTGCTGGGTTTCTTGGATCATCTTCTGGAATGTCAGCTTGTACTTTACCTGCTAAATCAGCTCCAACATCGGCTGCTTTAGTATAAATACCTCCACCTACTCTCGCAAACAAAGCAATAGATTCAGCTCCTAAAGAGAAACCAGCAAGTGCTTCTAAAACGATAGTCATATCACCAGTATTAGTCCATTCACCTCCCATAAAAAACCAAAAGAAGAATATAAAGAAAGCAGTTAAACCTAATACTGCTAATCCAGCAACACCAAGTCCCATAACAGTACCACCACCAAAAGACACTTTTAATGCATTTGGTAAACTAGTTTTTGCAGCTTGTGTTGTTCTAACATTAGTTTTTGTTGCTATTTTCATTCCCATATTTCCTGCAAAAGCAGAAAAGACGGCGCCAATAACAAATGCAACTACAATTAAATAGGTACTATCCATATAAAAAGCAATAGCTGCTAAAACAAGACTTGCTCCAATAACGAAAAACGTTAATAAACGATATTCTGCTTTTAGAAACGCTAGGGCGCCTTCATAGATATGATCTGAAATTTCTTTCATTTTACCATCTCCAGCGTCTTGTTTCATTACCCATGATTTCTTAATAATCATGTAAATTAATCCTAAAATCGCCAAAGCAATTGGCATGTAAATCATTAGTGACTCCATATTTTAAATTGATTTTGTTAGTTTTTTAACTGCGCAAAAGTAGTGAAATCCCTTAAAACTAAAAAACCCTTCAATTTTTATATTGAAGGGTCTTGAATATTATTAGGAATTAACATTTAAATTGTGAAATCCCCATTTGTTTTATGCTCGCTATTCTCATAGCGTTCTATACATTTATTGAGAATATCATACGCTTCTTGAGCATCGCCCCATCCTCCAATATCAACTTTCTTTTTTTCTAAATCTTTATAGACTTGAAAAAAATGAGTAATCTCTTTGATTCTATGCGGATTCAAATCTCCAATATCATTATAAATATTCCAAATTGGATCTGTAACAGGTACGCAAATTAACTTCTCATCTTGTCCTTTTTCATCAGCCATATGGAATACACCAATTGGCTTTACTTCCATCACACACATTGGGAATGTTGGCTCTGTACCCATCACTAAAACATCCAATGGATCTCCATCAAGCGCTAACGTTTCTGGGATAAACCCGTAATCCCCAGGATACATCATTGATGAAAACAACATACGATCAAAGCGTATTTTGTGTAGATCAAAATCATATTCATATTTATTACGACTCCCTTTTGGGATTTCTATTAATACATCAAAGGTTAATTTTCCAGTTGCTGTCATGGTCTTTTATTTTTTCTTCGGAAATTGAATTCCTAAATCATTTTTCGGCTTGCAAAGATAAGCTATTGTTTGAGTTAGACAATTAATTTCGTTTAGGATTTGAGGTTTTGAATTAGAAATTAAAACTTGAATATATCAAAATACAGACCTATTAATAGTTTATATTTATTTGTGTACAGCACACTAATGCTCATTTATAAAAATACTAAAAGTGGAAAACAAAATTCTAATACAATGAAATATTAACCCACCACAGCAATCATTATGTTATTTAGCTTATTCACAGCGCCTCTCTTAGCACAACAAGATAATTACATTACAGATTATTTAGAACGCTTTGAAAACTCCAGAACGTATGTCATCGCAGTAGCTGAATTAATATCAGAAGATAACTATGACTTTAGAGCGACACCAGAGTCGATGACGTTTACATAAAATTTATTGCACATAGACTATGCTGCAGATTGGCATAGCCAATCCTTATTAGGCGGTCGAGAATCTAGAAAATAGAAAACGGACACTGCCTTTAAAGTTGCCAACAAATCTAAGGAATACATGATTTCAAACATCAACAAAACCTTTGATAACGCCATAATGGTAATTAAACATTTTGATACCACGCAATTGGATGAGGAGCTAGACTATTTTGGATTGAATAAATCAAAACGACAAATTTTCTCATTACTTGCAGACCACATAACCCATTATAGAGGACAAATGCTTGTGTATTTAAGATTAAAACGGACTCGTTCCTCCTAGATATGTACCGTTTCAGTAATACAGACAAATTGAATAGAAGTACTATAACATACAAGAAACAGACTTTCATTAAAATAAAACTAATAATTAGTACTTATAGTGAAAGACCTTAATCTCATCGTTCTCTATGTTATAGCCTTAATTAGCTATCAAATAAACACACAAGACATTCAACAACAGCAATGGACAAAAAGGGTCTTATTAATTCTAACCGATAACCTAAACTATCAAGATTTTCATAGTCAAATCAATGTGTTTCAAAACCAACAAAAGAAACTTGACGATAGCAACTTAGTTATTTACCAAATAACATCAAGACATTACAAATTGGGACTTTTCGAAGAAAATAAATGGGTCAAAAGGTCTCAACCTTATCAAGAGATGAAAACAGATAGCACTATATTTGAAGTCATTCTTATTGGATTAGATGTTGGCGAAAAACTGAAACAAAACACATCATTATCAACTGATAAATTATTTTCACCTATTGACAGTATGCCGATGCGACGCGCTGAAACAAGGCATAAAAACGAGTAACATATGTTAGAAAACACTACAATAGATATTCTAAAATGGTGGGAACCAAAAAGACTTTGGTTCAACATAGGAGTTGGCATTTCTGGAGTTTCAGCAATAGTATCAACAGGTAATTTTGAATGTATTCTTTTTAATATATTTGGGATAGTTGCTTGGGGGGTTATAGCAAACATTCTTTTTTCGACGGGTATTCTAGTAGAAATTTTAGATGATTATTATTTTAAAAGTAAATTTAAACTATCTAGATTCAGATGGTTTTTCTATATCGCAGGTACGATCCTATACTGCATCTTAACCTTTGGATATGCTATATTTTACTTTATTGATTTTGCAGATTTCTAAATCCATTAAAAACTAAACCCAAAACTTCCAGTGATACCAAAGCGTCTCGCATCTGGATTATCTAAGTAATTACCTCTAAAGTTAAAATCAATCCGTAGTATTTTGAAGATATTACCAACACCAACACTGTATTCATAATACATTTCATCGTTTGGTGCAATTAAAGGAATTTCAAAAGGGTTGCCTGTTGTATTCAAAGCAATATTTTCATCAGATAAAGCTCCCCAAACACCTCTAAGGCCAACCACAGCTCTTAAGTTGTATTTTTTTAAGAATGGAATTCTAGAGAAAATACGTCCGTTGAAATTATGTTCCAAATGCAAGGATGTATACGTATCCGTAACAAATTCATAAAAATCAAGTTGCGGAAATGTATTATATATAGAAAAATAAGTCTGATTTCCTGGCACGACACTTAACAACCCTAAAGGAACTTCTCCAAAGGTTTTACCAGCTTCTATAGTAGTCACTAACCTACCAAAACCACCTACCTGCCAAGGCTGTGTATAAGAAAATTGAAGTTTTGTATAATTAAAATCACTATTCAAAACATCTTTATAACCCTGACTTATTTGCGTAAATAGTCTAGCAAAATTATCATTTTTAGCTGACCTCTCAACACCATATCCAGTCATTTGACGTTTTGGGTAATAGGCTACAGAAAATCGCGTTTCAAACTGCGCTACCTCTGATGATACTCCAGTTGGTGATGAAGGATCATTATAATCTAAACTAAAGGTTGGAGATGCCGATGATAATGTACGATAACTTGTATTAAATCTAAATCCTAAATTTCTAAAAGGCTCCATTTCGACACCTAAAGTCGTTAAATTTATATTGGTTAATTTATTATTAACTCCAGCGGTTATAACAGCATTTGATGCGAGGCTTCGGCCTAGCACATCGGTTGAACTCGTTAAACTAGCTCCTATTTGTTCTATATCTCTACGTTGGCCTCCAAAAACAATGAGCCTATTCTTTTTATCAATTAGCCATTTTCCTGAAATACCGTATTTGAATTTATCATCTCTAAAACCGTAGGCTAAAAAGCTTTCTACTCGCCAAAGATCATTGGGTCCAAAATAAGTTCTACCTCCTAATCTAAGTCGAAGGCCTTCGACATCATTAAATCCAAAAACAGAGAATACGGGACCAATATCTAAATTGAGACTTGGCACTTCAATATAACCTGAAGCTAAAATACTTCCAAGATTATAGAGTCGCTTAAACTTCTTGACCGTTTTTAGCGTGTCTAACATTTTATAGACCCCTTTTTCGTCTTTATTTAAGGATTCCATTCGGTTTTGAACCCAAAAATCATCATCACGATTATAAGCATCTTCATTATAATTATAAACTTCTACGTCATAAAAATCGTCTTCCTTAGGGTTGTCAAATTGGTAATTATCATATAAAGTTGTTCTTTTTCCATAGACACCACGGGATGTTTCCTTTTGATTCAAAGCAAAATCTGAGAGCATATAATCGCGCTTAATCAAAAATAGCGTATCATTTAAAACCTCAAATTCCTGTTCTATATAAATCTCTTTGACCCAGTTTATATTAGCACTTTTTGAAGCTTGAAGATTAATATCTTTTATAGCATAAGTAGAATCGTTAACCCAAAAATCACCTTTAAAAGTCAACTCATTTTTACGTCTTGGGTAATAGATAATATTGTAGCACCATTTATTATCAATAAAGGCACTATCAGATAACACATAATTATAAGTTTGAACTCCTGTTCTTGACAACGGACTCACAAAACTCTTATCAAAAAATTTGAGGTAATTATCGTAGATATCAAAATCTGCATAGAGGTCATCAATAAAGTCAATAATCATTTGATTATTACTAAAACCTGAGTTTTTATTACCTTTTAAATCGTTCTTTTCCTTCTTTAATAAATTGTCACCATATACTTTACTAACCGCTTCGTTTAAAAAAATAGGCAAATACGTTTTACCTGTAATATTAGAAGTATCTACCTCTTCAAAAACAAATTCCATACCTTTAAACAACTTACTTTTTATAAGAGCACTATCAATAGTATTGAGATCAAATTCTACTTTTTCGTATTTGTCGTATTGATATTGTTTAAACTGTTTCAGTCCGTTTTTTCGCTTGCGTTCCCAAATTTTCTTTAGAATTTTGATGGCAGGGTTTTCAGATGCTTTTTTAGATTGTTTTCCCGAGACAATAAGAACTGCATCCAATGCTCCAGCTTCTTCTTTTAGAAGGAATTTTAAATCGTAGTTGACTTTTTGCTCGAGTTTCATTTCAAGGCGTTCATAACCCAGAAAGGAAATAACTAGCGTTCCCCACGTATCATCAGATTCTAAATAGAAACGTCCATCTTCATTTGAAATAGTACCTTCTGTAGATCCTTTAAATAAGATATTGGCAAATGCAACAGGCTCGTTGAATTCATCAAAGACATAACCACTTACTTTGGTTTGTGCGAAAGACAGTGCTATTCCGAAGAATAAAAATAAAATAAGGAGCTTCTTTTTCATCTATATTACTATTTGCAATCTACTATTAGTAAGCGTTAATTTCGCTTAGTCGAAATTTAAATTGCAACTTATACATAACTATGTATTATTAATTAAAAAAACTTCATAAACAATCGTGCTAATAATTAGCTGCCGATGGTAGATGAAGTTTTATAAACGCAAATAATTGGGATTTATTTATTTGTACAGCACTTTATGCACTGCTTTTATGACTTCTTTATAATCTGGCAACCACTCTGCTAGTAAAACTGGAGAATAAGGTGCAGGTGTATCTGCTGTATTAATTTTTACAACTGGTGCATCTAGATAGTCAAAAGCTTCAGATTGTACTAAATATGTAATCTCTGTTGCTACATTTCCAAAAGGCCAAGCTTCCTCTAAAACCACCAAACGATTTGTTTTCTTTACCGATTTTAAAATAGCATCACGATCCATAGGACGAACCGTTCTTAAGTCAATAATTTCACAAGAAATACCTTCCTTTTCTAATTCGTCTGCCGCTTTATAAGCTTCTTTTATAATTTTCCCGAAGGAAACAATAGTCACATCTGTACCTTCTCTCTTAATTTCTGCAACCCCTAATGGAATGGTGTATTCGCCTTCTGGCACTTCACCTTTATCACCATACATTTGCTCACTCTCCATAAAAATTACTGGGTCGTCATCTCTAATGGCAGACTTTAGCAAACCTTTTGCATCATACACATTTGATGGTATGACCACTTTTAAACCAGGTGTATTTGCAAACCAATTCTCAAAAGCTTGAGAATGTGTTGCCCCGAATTGTCCTGCAGAACCTGTTGGCCCTCTAAAAACGATAGGACATTTAAACTGGCCACCAGACATTTGTCTAATTTTTGCTGCATTATTTATAATTTGATCAATACCAACTAGGGAGAAATTAAAGGTCATATACTCAACAATAGGACGATTTCCTGTCATTGTAGAACCAATGGCTATTCCAGCAAAACCAAGCTCTGCGATAGGTGTATCAATCACACGTTTTGCTCCAAACTCAGCTAACATTCCTTTTGATGCTTTGTATGCTCCATTATATTCTGCAACTTCCTCACCCATTAAGTAAACACTCTCATCTCTGCGCATTTCTTCACTCATGGCTTCGCAAATCGCTTCTCTAAATTGAATTGTCTTCATGTATCGGTTTTTTTTAACGAATAGCAAAAGTAATAATTATTGATAATACTATCACACAAAACTATCCATGAAAAACAGAAATCAAATAAACTATATAATATTTATGCAGCGTATATCGTTTTTTTCTTCGGAAATGTGCCTTAACAAATAAATATACAGATCATAATCTTACACATTTAATGAATAAAAACAGTAAAGCTTATCATATTCCTACTAAAACAGTACAAAATCAAATTTTCGCAAAATTTTATTATGCATGCATAGTAAAATTTGAATTTTTATAATTATCTTCGTCGCTTAGTTAAAAAGAACTTTCAATATAAATAATTCGATATGAAAATATTAGTATGTATTAGCCACGTACCTGATACGACTTCAAAAATTAATTTTACTGATGGCGACACAAAATTTGATACTAGTGGTGTGCAATTTGTGATCAATCCAAATGATGAATTTGGTTTAACTCGCGCTATGTGGTTTAAAGAAAAACAAGGTGCCCAAGTCACTGTCGTTAATGTTGGTGGCCCAGAAACTGAACCTACACTTCGTAAAGCTTTGGCTATTGGAGCGGATGCCGCAATTAGAGTAAATACTGAAGCTAAAGACGGTTTTCAGGTTGCTAAAGAATTGGCAAACGTTGTCAATGATGGTGGTTTTGACTTAGTAATTGCTGGTCGTGAGTCTATTGATTATAATGGTGCTATGGTTCCAGGAATGTTAGCAGCGTTAATAAATGCTAATTTTGTAACTAATTGTATCAGTCTAGAAATTGACGGAACAAATGTCACAGCTATGCGAGAAATTGATGGTGGTAAAGAAACAGTTACAACAAGCTTACCATTAGTAATTGGCGGACAAAAAGGATTGGTTGAAGAAAGTGATCTTCGTATTCCTAACATGAGAGGAATTATGATGGCTCGTAAAAAACCATTATCTGTTATTGAATCTACCAATGCTGCTACCGAAACGAATTCAATTCACTTTGAAAAACCGACTCCAAAAGGTGCAGTAACTCTTGTAGATGCCGATAATTTAGACGAATTAATCAATTTACTTCACAACGAAGCTAAAGCGATTTAATTAACCCTTAAAAATAAAAACATGTCAGTTTTAGTATATACAGAATCAGAACAAGGAAAATTCAAAAAAACAGCTTTTGAAGTGGCCTCATATGCCAAAGCAGTTGCAGACCAAATGGGAACAACTGTGACAGCAATTGCAATTAATGCAGGAGATACCTCAGAATTAGCAAACTACGGTGTAGATAAAGTATTAAATGTTAGTAATGCCGATTTAGACAAATTCAATGCTAATGCTTTTGCAAGTACTATCATTCAAGGAGCTAAGCAAGAAGACGCAAAAGTGGTTATTGTGAGCTCAAGTGCAGATAGTAAATATTTAGCACCAATTGTTGCCATAGGTTTAGACGCTGGTTACGCATCAAATGTTGTAGAAGCGCCTTCAAGTATTGCACCTTTTACAGTAAAACGTACAGCGTTTACAAACAAAGCCTTTAACATGACTACTATTGATACTGATGCTAAGGTAGTTGGAGTATCACCAAACTCATTTGGACTAGTAGAATCTGCGAGCTCTGCTACTTCAGAAGACTTTTCACCATCAATACCAACTCCAGGAGTAACTATACAATCTGTAGATAAAGCAACAGATAAAGTGACTATAGCAGATGCTGATATTGTCGTCTCTGCTGGCCGTGGAATGAAAGGTCCAGAAAACTGGGGAATGATAGAAGAACTAGCCGATGTTCTTGGAGCAGCAACAGCATGTTCTAAACCAGTATCAGATCTAGGATGGAGACCTCACGGTGAACATGTTGGGCAAACAGGAAAACCTGTAGCATCAAATTTGTACATTGCAATCGGTATTTCAGGAGCAATACAGCATTTAGCAGGAATTAATTCTTCAAAAATAAAAGTAGTAATCAATACAGATCCAGAGGCACCTTTCTTTAAAGCTGCAGATTATGGTGTTGTTGGTGATGCCTTTGAAGTTGTACCTGCTTTAATTGAAAAATTAAAAGCTTTTAAAGCTCAAAACGCCTAATTTTTTATAAATAACAGTTAGAAAAAGGACTGTTTTGATTTGGTACTCTAAACATAAATCTGCAATTTGCAGTTGTTAAAGTCCAAATTAAAACAGTTCTTTACGTTTTATAAATTATGAGTCTAGTTAGATTAAACATTAAAGGAATTTCATACAGTCAAACTCAAAATGGCGCGTATGCTTTAATTCTAAATGAAGTAGATGGTGACCGTAAACTACCAATCGTTATTGGTGCTTTTGAAGCTCAGTCTATTGCGGTTGCTCTAGAAAAAGAAATTAGACCTCCAAGACCACTTACACACGACTTATTTAAAAACTTCTCAGATCGTTTTGATATTGTTGTAAAACAAGTCATTATTCATAAACTCGTTGATGGTGTTTTTTACTCCAGCCTTATCTGCGAACGCGATAAAATTGAAGAAATCATAGATGCAAGGACCAGTGATGCTATAGCTTTAGCATTACGTTTTAAAGCACCTATATTTACCTATAAAAACATCTTAGATAAAGCTGGTATCTATCTCAAAATCAACCCGAAAAAGGAAGATGAAGAACAAGATCAAGATTCTATTCTAGTAGATGATTTGGTTGTTGAAGAGATAGAGGCAAGTATTCAAGATAATTATTCAGGTAAGACACTTCAAGAATTGCATACACTTTTAGATGAAGCTGTCAATAATGAAGACTACGAAAAAGCAGCCAGTATACGAGACGAAATTGATAAACGATAACAGTTTTCTTATGAAACGAGCATGTTCAAAATTTCATCACCCAAGGGAATGATTTATAGCGAACAGCATGTGACCATAGAAAAACAATATATATGAATACATGAAGCATTTTTTACTAGCTATTGTAGCTATTTTTTTTGGTATGACATTAACTTTTGGTCAGGATTTAGAAAAAAAATGGCAATTTGAAACGGTAAAAAATGAATCAGGTCTTTCACTATACAACATTCAAGTATCCGATGAATTTGAATTAAAAGATGGCGAATTCATCTATAACATAAAAGCGATGGATACTTTGGGTGATTTTTCTGGAAACTATATGTTTCAGAATAACTTATTAGTACTCTATTACGATGCTCCAACCGACAAAATTGAACGCTATAAAATTTCAGAATTAACAGATTCTACACTTATATTTTCTAATAAACTAAAACGTTTTAGTTTTAAATCAGCTTCAAACGTTGCTCCAATAGCTGCAAATAGCGAAGCTATTTCTGAAAGCATTCTACCAAGTCAAGGGTTCTCTTTTAATAGTTTTTGGCGTGGAGCCTTAGGAATGTTAACCTTATTATGTATCGCATTTTTATTTAGTAGCAATCGTAAAGGGATTAATTGGAAAACAGTTGGTTTAGGTTTATTATTTCAATTAATTATCGCTATTGGTGTTTTAAAAGTAGAATTTATCAAATCAGCTTTTGAAGTCATAGGTAAAGGATTTATTGCTATTCTTGGATTTACTCAAGCTGGAAGTGAGTTTCTATTTGGTGGCATGCTCGATATTAATTCTTTCGGATTTATTTTCGCTTTTCAAGTCCTTCCAACCATTATATTCTTTTCTGCACTAACCTCTGTGCTATTCTACTTAGGTTTAATTCAAAAAGTAGTTAAAGGGATGGGATGGTTGCTTTCTAAAGTTTTAGGAATCTCAGGAGCAGAAAGTTTAAGTGTTGCAGGTAATATTTTCTTAGGACAAACCGAAGCACCCTTATTGATTAAGGCGTATTTAGAAAAAATGAATAAGTCTGAAATCTTGCTCGTAATGATTGGAGGTATGGCAACCGTTGCTGGTGCTGTTCTTGCTGCATACATTGGATTTTTAGGTGGTGAAGATGAAGCCTTACAATTATTCTACGCAAAACATTTACTCGCAGCTTCTGTTATGGCAGCGCCTGGTGCTATTGTAATTTCTAAGATATTATTCCCACAAACCGAAGCCATTAACACAGACGTTAATGTCTCTCAGGAAAAAATTGGCTCAAACATATTAGAAGCGATTGCCAACGGGACGACTGAAGGCTTAAGACTTGCAGTAAATGTAGGTGCTATGCTTTTAGTTTTTGTAGCATTTATCGCTATGATTAACGGCATTCTAGGTGGTGTCGCAGGTTTTGATGGATTCTCAATAGAAGCCTTAAACATTAATTGGCATTTCACTTCTTTAAATGAAGTTATTGCTCAAAACACACCCTATGATTCCTTATCCCTTGAATTTTTATTAGGTTATATTTTTGCGCCTTTAATGTGGCTCATTGGTATTGCTACTGAAGACATGGCGCTTATGGGGCAACTCCTAGGTATCAAATTAGCAGCTAGTGAATTTATAGGCTACATTCAGTTAGCAGAACTTAAAAATGTTGCCAACGCAACGCACTTAAAATACGAGAAATCTATTATCATGGCAACCTATATGCTTTGTGGTTTTGCTAATTTTGCTTCTATAGGAATTCAAATTGGAGGTATTGGTTCTTTAGCTCCAGGTCAACGTAAGCAACTTTCTAAATTTGGAATGAAAGCTTTACTAGGAGGAACTTTAGCCTCTTTAATTTCGGCTACAATTGCTGGGATGATCATAGGGTAGTACCGAATCGCCACACATAAATTATCTCACTCAATCGCATTAATTTATAGTTAATAACTTTTAATATAATTTATAGCATCAATCCATTCGGGTTGATGCTTTTTTTTACTTTTATTTTCTGAAAAACATACGTTTAATTTAAATAGATTTCCGCTTTCGCGGAAAGTGAACATGAAACAATACCACGACTTAGTAAAACACGTTTTAGAACAAGGAAACGACAAAGGAGATCGCACAGGAACAGGAACTAAAAGTGTGTTTGGATATCAAATGCGTTTTGATTTGAGTGAAGGTTTCCCAATGGTTACCACAAAAAAATTACACTTAAAATCTATTATTTATGAATTATTGTGGTTTTTAAAAGGGGATACAAATATTGAGTATCTAACCGAAAATGGTGTGAAAATTTGGAATTCTTGGGCAGATAAAAATGGAGATCTAGGTCCTGTTTACGGTCACCAATGGCGTAATTGGAACAACGATGACATTGACCAGATAAAAGATGTGATAGACACACTTAAAAACAACCCTAATAGTCGTCGTATGATGGTCTCTGCGTGGAATCCTTCTGTAATGCCAGATACATCAAAATCATTTGATGAAAATGTAGCTAATGGCAAAGCAGCGTTACCGCCTTGCCATGCCTTTTTTCAGTTTTATGTGGCTGATGGGAAATTATCTTGCCAGTTATATCAACGTAGTGCTGATATCTTTTTAGGCGTCCCATTTAACATTGGGTCTTATGCATTATTCACAATGATGATGGCACAAGTTTGTGGTTATGAAGCTGGAGAATTCATTCACACGTTTGGTGATGCTCATATTTATAGTAATCATTTTGAACAACTAGAATTACAACTCTCTAGAGAGATTAGACCATTACCGAAAATGAAACTGAATCCTGAAGTAAAAGATATTTTCGATTTTAAATTTGAAGATTTCACTTTAGAGGATTACAATCCGCATCCACATATTAAAGGTGCTGTTGCGGTATAAGCATCCTAGACTATGAAGAAAATATATACGATTTTATTACTACTCTTGAGTACAACTTTATTTTCACAAGAAGGTGAAAATTCAGAAGCCCCTAAAACGATACCTTTGAATACCATAGAAAAGGTTCCAGTCTATTTGGGCTGTGAAGAAGAATCTTCTAATAAAGAACTAAAAAAATGCATGAGTTATAAACTCGCAGCGTTTGTTCAAAAGAAATTCAATACAAGAATTGCTAGTTATTTAAAACCGTCTGTAGAAAAGGTAAAAATCACTGTGCTATTTAAAATTGATGAAAATGGAAAAATAGGTAATATTATAGCTCGAGGTCCACATCCTAAGCTAGAAAAAGAAGCTATACGAGTTGTAGAGTCTATTCCTGATATGACAAAACCTGGAATGCAAGATGGTAAACCTGCAGTTGTTCCTTATATGCTGCCTATAAAATTTGTTGCTAAAAACAAAACAATGATTTTCGAAAATTGAGTATTTAAACTCTCTTAAAAAGCTATTCTAAATTTCCATAATTCTCGTTTTCCGAAGAAAAAATAGTTACACCGTTTCAGTGAAAATGAGTAACTTTACAAGCAACATTATTCTGCTTTTTTTCTGCGGAAATGTGCCAAAAACATCAAATTATGTTCGGAAAAAAGAAAACCAAACCAAGTATAGATCAAGAGCAATTAGCATTAATTAAATATGCCGAAAAGCGCATCAAACAAAAGAAACGTGTGTACGTGCATTTCGTCATTTTCTTAATTGGCGCTGTCTTTTTAATTTTAGCGAATACCGTTTTAGGAATTGGTAAGGACGTCACGATCGCTGGACTCAATTGGTTTGTTATTGCCATTATAATATGGTTAGCCTTTTTTGTATACCATTTTGTGAGTGTGTTTATCACTCATAAATTTATGGGTAAGGATTGGGTAGACCAACAACGAGAAACCCTTGTTGCTAAGCAACAAGAACGCATAGACAAATTAAAACAACAATTCTTAAAAGAAGAAACTGAAATTGCAAAGTCTCAAGTATTAAATGAGAAGGAAGGTAATTCTGTTTCAAATCGAAAAAAAAAACCTGAGTTAACGATTATCGTAGCAGCTGGAGAGGATAATACTATTGGTAAAGACAATGATTTGATTTGGCATTTAAGTGATGATTTGAAGCGTTTTAAATCATTAACTAACGGTCACCATATTATCATGGGACGTAAAACATTTGAAAGTTTTCCAAAACCTTTACCTAATCGCACGCATATTGTAATCACACGTCAGGATAAGTATCCCGTTCCTGATGGTGTCATCGTTGTCAATAACATGAATGATGCATTAGACGCAGCTCGTAAAGACAAACAACCTTTTATTATTGGTGGTGGCGAGATCTACAAACAAGCTATGAGCTTTGTAGATAGAATTGAAATTACTCGTGTGCACCATAGTTTCCCTGAAGCAGATACCTATTTTCCAAAGATTGATTTAACCATTTGGAAAGAGACGAATAGGAAAGAACATATTAAGGATGAGAAACATTCATTTCCGTTTACATTTTTGACTTATGAGAGAACTATTTAATTAATTCCGAAGAGAAAAATAGCAAACCACAACAAATGAAACACGTCCTAATTGTTTTGCTATTCACCATGTTTATTCAAGCACATGCGCAGCACTCAAAATCATATGTGGTTGATGAAATTCTGTATGTAAGAAAAGGACACCATAAAAATTTTAACTTAGACAAAAACTATATTCATTCTACTACCTATTTAACTGACAAAAAAAAAATAGATGAACTTGGGTTTTACAATAAAGACACGATAATTTTAATCACTACAAAAGCACACTATAAAAGGTCTGATAGTATTAGGCGTATTGCATCTACAGATTATACTCTAAAAAATATTAATAAGGTTTGGTGTGAAGATAATAAACCATACACCGGCCCATTTATTAATTATTATTACAGTGGATTAAAAAAAAGTGAGGGTACAATATTAAGCGGAAAAATAGAAGGAAAAAGCTTGCATTATTTTAAAAACGGAAATCTAAAAGAAAAGTACTTTTATAAGAATAGTTATTTTGACGGCGAACAAGAGTTTTATTATAAGAATGGTCAAATTAGAAAAAAGGGAGCTTATAAAAATGGAAAACGAATTGGTATTTGGAAAGACTATTTTACCAATGGTGCTTTAAAAATCAAGTACCATTATGGTCCAAACGGTGAAACCACTACTGCAACAGAATATTATTCTAATAATACAATAAAAAGAAAACTAAAGCCTTATGTTGAGTTTCAAAGGAACATGAGCTACAACCAGTTTAAAGTACATAATGATCACTTTAATTACTCTAATTATTTAAAAGGTCAAGTACAGTTTCGTAAAAGAGAAATTAAACAGATAAGTAAGAAACTAGATAAACTTAATGAGCAAATAGCAACAAGTAGTCCTTTAGATTTAGATTACTATTATAGAGCTATTCTTCATGGGGTATTAAATCAAAGTGAAAAATCTATAACAGACTTCAAAAAAACTCTGGATATTGAACCTTTTAATTCTTCTGCTAAATATCTACTAGCAATTAGTCTTATTAAAAAATATTTAAACTCACCAATTGAAGAGGTTCCATTAGAAGACATCAGTTTTATCTGCTCAGGACTCAACGATAAGATTGGTGATGAAGTTCATAGATTAGATGATTTCAATTTAAAGGAATACTATAAATATTGTGGTAACTAAAATTCAATTACTAATTTTGCAGTATGATATCATCCTTACAATTACGCATTAATTTACATGAAGAATCAAATCCTGACGGACTGCTAAATAAAGCGGCTTACGATTTGGGTGTGAAATCTTCAGAAATTTCTGGAATTAAAATTCTGAGAAAATCAATTGATGCTCGTAAGTCTCGCATCATGTTTAACTATAAGATTGAAGTATATATTAATGAGCCAATGCCTGAAACATCAGCTTACAATTTTGATTACAAAGATGTTTCCGAAGGAAAACCTATTCATATTATTGGTTTTGGTCCTGCTGGCATGTGGGCCGCTTTGCGTTGTATTGAGCTTGGGTTTAAACCTATCGTTTTAGAGCGTGGTAAAAACGTGCAAGATAGACGACGTGATATCAAAGCGATTAATCAAGATCATATTGTTAATGACGACTCCAACTATTGTTTTGGAGAAGGTGGCGCTGGAACCTATAGCGACGGTAAATTATATACGAGAAGTCTCAAGCGTGGTGATGTAAGAAAGATCTTTGAAAACTTAGTGTTTCATGGTGCCACAGATCAAATTTTGATTGATGCACATCCACATATAGGTACAAATAAGCTTCCAAAAGTGGTTAAGAACATTCGTGAAACCATTTTGAAATTTGGTGGTGACATCCAATTTGAAACACGTGTGAAAGATTTTAATATTAAAGATAATGAGATTAAATCTCTAGTACTTCAAAACGGAGATGAACTAGATGTTGCGAAAGTAATTTTAGCAACAGGTCATTCTGCTCGCGATATTTATTATTTACTCAACGAAAAAAACATCCAATTACAAGCAAAATCATTTGCGATGGGCGTTCGTGTAGAGCATCCACAACAGATTATTGACGGTATTCAATACCACTGCAAAGGTGAAAATCGAGATGAATTATTACCTGCTGCTTCTTATAGTTTGGTAAATCAAGTCAATGAACGCGGTGTGTATTCATTTTGCATGTGTCCTGGCGGGTTTATAGTCCCAGCAGCAACCACAGAAGGAGAAGTAGTTGTTAATGGCATGTCACCTTCAAAACGCAATAACGAGTTCGCTAACTCAGGCATCGTAGTAGAAATAAACGCAGATAAGGATCTTTATAAATATGAGCATCATGGTGCCTTAAAAGGTTTAGAATATCAAAAAGACTTAGAGCGTTTAGCGTTTACGTCTGGCGGAAGATCACAAACCGCACCTGCACAGCGACTCACAGATTTTGTAGAAGGTAAATTATCTACCGACCTCAACCCTACTTCCTATCAACCAGGGTTAAAGTCTGCACCAATGCATTCCTTATTACCAAAATTGATTGGTGGTTCTCTTCGGAAAGGTTTTAAAGCCTTCGGAGAAAAAATGTATGGTTATTATACTGCAGAAGCTAATATTATAGGTGTAGAATCTAGAACGTCATCACCTGTAAACATTCCAAGAAATGACAATTTAGCGCATCCCGAAATATCCAATCTTTTTCCTTGTGGAGAAGGTGGAGGTTATGCTGGCGGAATTGTTTCTGCTGCCATGGATGGTGAACGATGTGCTGAGGCTGCATGCGTTTAATTTTCTCTTCGGAAATAGGCAGTTTTCAGTAAAAAAATTATCCCTATTTTTGTCGCTTAAATTTTATACTAATTAAAACAGTTTCTTTCCTTTGGAAAGACGGAAGATAGGATGAATGCATATATATTTCCAGGTCAAGGTGCTCAGTTCTCAGGAATGGGACTTGATTTATACGAAAACTCTCCATTAGCTCAAGAATTATTTGAAAAAGCTAATAACATTTTAGGTTTCAACATCACTGACATTATGTTTGAAGGCTCTAAAGAGGATTTACAAGAAACAAAAGTAACTCAACCCGCTATATTCTTACACTCTGTTATACTAGCTAAAACCTTAGGAGATAGCTTTAAACCAGATATGGTTGCTGGGCATTCACTTGGTGAATTTTCTGCACTAGTTGCAGCTGGAGCATTAACTTTTGAAGACGGTTTAAAACTGGTTTCTCAACGTGCTCAAGCCATGCAAAAAGCATGCGAGTTACAACCAAGTACAATGGCTGCAGTGATAGGACTAGATGACGATATTGTAGAAAAAATTTGTGCCACTACAGAAGGCATTGTAGTTGCTGCTAATTACAATTGCCCTGGACAACTAGTGATTTCTGGAGATGTCGAAGCAATAAATAGAGCTTGTACAACCCTAAAAGAAGAAGGTGCTCGTCGTGCTTTAGTACTGCCTGTTGGTGGTGCTTTTCATTCGCCATTAATGGAACCTGCAAGAGAAGAATTAGCTGCTGCAATTGAGAATACAACATTTAGCACGCCTAACTGTCCTATATATCAAAATGTAACAGCCTCTGCCATTACAAATGAAAATGAAATTAAAGCTAATTTAATTTCGCAACTAACTGCTCCTGTGCGTTGGACACAATCTGTACAACAAATGATTACAGATGGTGCATCACACTTTACAGAAGTTGGACCTGGAAAAGTACTTCAAGGCTTGGTTAAAAAAATTCACAGAGACGCAGAAACTGCTTCAGCCACCTTAGAATCTAATGCTTAATTTTTATGAAATCATCCAGAAATGCAGGTATTATTCTGCTTATTATTTTCAATATAGCTATTGATCAAATTTCAAAAATTATCGTAAGACAATCTATTGATACAAGAGAACGCATAAACGTTATTGGTGAGTTTTTCCAAATGATGAATGTAGAAAATACTGGTGCTTTTTTAGGAATGGGTAGTGATATGAGTCCAATTCTAAAACTAATATTCCTTCTCATTTTACCTGTGATAGTTCTTGGGTATTTAATCTATTATATTCTCACAAACAAAGACTTAGATAGACTTAGTCTAATTGCGTTATCATGCATCGCTGGAGGTGGAATTGCCAATGTTTTCGATAGAATAGTCTTTGGTTCTGTAACAGACTTCTTCTATTTATATATAAACGATACTATTAGAACTGGTATTTTCAATGTGGCAGACATGTCGGTTACATTTGGGATGATTGTGTTATTATTTACCACCTTTTTTGCAAAAAAAATAAACAAACAGCATAAAAAAACCTCTTCATAAATGAAGAGGTTTTTTATTATTTTGCTAAACGTATATTTTCGCAATCTTTAATTTCGCCATAATAAGTTTCTCGATATTTGTGAATAGTCCTGTAAGGAATACTCAAAAAATATTTCTTGATATATGTAACATTTGTAGTTAATACGCCCATTTTTTTTGTAAACCTGGACTCTTGTTTAGTTTCTCTTTTAATACTGATCAATTTCATTGGTTTTCATTTATCATTCACCGCAAAGGAACAAAGATGATATACCAACACCAAGTTTTAAACATTAAAACATTGTTAATCAAATATTTGAATACAATATTCTCGAATTTTAACGCCTATTAGTATCAAATATATAATTATGAAGCACTTTAATTACAAGATTTACAATTCACTTTTATAGATCTTTCCTTCTTTCATTACAAAAACCACATGTTCCATAGTAGAAATATTTATTGTAGGATCTTCGTCTACTGCAATAATATCTGCTATAAAACCTTCTTTTAGCTCTCCTAATTCACCTTCCATATCTAATAAATAAGCATTTGTAATTGTAGCACTTTGTATAGAAAACATTGGTGACCATCCAGCATCAACCATATATCTAAACTCTTTGGCATTTTCTCCATGAGGAAATACACCTGCATCTGTTCCAAATGCGATTGGAACATTTTCTTTTATTACCATTTTAATAGTGTCATCTAAGACAGCCATCGTACTCGTTATCTTAGGAAGAATAACATCAGGATAATAATTAGGAATTTTTGCCTTTTCCTCTACATAGCGTCCTGCAGACAATGTTGGGACCATAAAACAATTGTATTGTTTCATTAATGTAGCGACTTCTTTATCCATAAATGAGCCATGCTCTATCGTTTGAACACCAGCTAGTACCGCACGCTTCATTCCTTCTTTACCATGAGCATGAGCTGCTACTGACATCCCATATTCTTTAGCCGTTTTCACAATCTCATTAACTTCCTCTTGAGTAAATTGTGCGTTTGCTCCATTTTTGGCAACACTTAAAACACCACCTGTAGCTGTTATTTTTATAAGATCTGCTCCATTTTTATAACGTTGTCTCACTGCTTTTCTAGCATCTTCAACACCATTGATGACACCTTCAGCTGGTCCAGGATCTCCCATTAATTCTTTACGCATTCCGTTTGTGGGATCTGCATGTCCGCCAGTTGTTGCTATGGCTTTTTCTGCAGTGAAAATTCGTGGGCCTGGCACTTTTCCGCTAGCGACAGCATCACGCAGCGCCACATTTACGCCACTTCCACCAAGATCTCTCACTGTTGTAAATCCAGCTTGCAATGTTCTTTTAGCGATTTCTGCTGAAGTAAAAGCGACATCAGCACTATTTTTTGTGAATGTTTCTAGATACCTATTCGGGCTAGTCTCACCTTCGAGATGCACATGCATATCAATAAGTCCAGGCATGACTGTTTTAGATTTAAGATCTATAATCTTATCTTCAGTTGCATTTCCGTTGACATACCCATCTGCAATTGACATGATTTTATCACTAGAAACTACAATCGTTTTTTCGGTTAAAACGGTCCCGTTTTTGACGTCTATAACCTTTCCGCAGTGCAAATAGGTGTTTTGTCCAGTTACTGAAATCGTCAGTAAAAGGATAATAAGTTGTAAAACTCTCTTCATTATATATAGTTTATAAATTTCTAATTTTTTGTTCCCATTTCCATGCAGATTGTATAGCATCATCAAGAGATGATTGGGCTTCCCAACCCAAAACAGTATTTGCTTTTGAGGTATCTGCATAGGCAGAAATCACATCACCTTCACGTTTTGGAGCAAATTTATAATTTAAAGATTGATTTGATACGCGTTCAAAAGCACTGATCACTTCTAGTACAGAACTACCAACACCAGTACCTAAATTAAAAGTCTCAAAATTAGAGTCGTTTTTATTTTCAAGTAAACGTTGTAAAGCAATTACATGCGCTTTTGCTAAATCTACAACAAGAATATAATCTCGAATACATGTTCCGTCTGGAGTTGGATAGTCATCACCAAAAACAGACAAACTGTCTCGTAATCCTGCGCCAGTTTGTGTGATATAAGGTACTAAGTTTTGTGGCACACCAATTGGCAATTCTCCAATTTTCGCACTTGGATGTCCACCAATCGGATTAAAATAGCGTAGGGCAATCGCATTTAAATTCTGGTTGACCTTACACGTATCTGTTATAATCTCCTCTCCGATTTGTTTGGTGTTACCATAAGGAGATTCAGCTGGTTTTACCCGTGCATTTTCGGTAATTGGCATTTTATCTGCTTGACCATAAACTGTACATGACGAACTAAAAATAAAGTTAGACTCCTGTAAATCAAGCACTTCTTTAAGTATGTAAATAAGCGTATTCAAATTGTTTTCGTAATATAACAACGGATTTCCAACACTTTCACCAACAGCTTTACTTGCTGCAAAATGAATGACACCAGAAATATCATTATGAATTGCAAAAAAGTTTTCTACGGAAGACTTTTCCTTTAAGTCTAACTTTTCGAATGTTGGTTTTTTGTTGGTAATGGCAACAATTCCATCCAAGACGCTTTCCGAAGAATTTGATAAATCATCAACAATTACTACTTCAAAACCTTCATTTTGAAGTTCTACAACTGTATGAGAACCAATAAAACCAAGTCCGCCAGTTACAAGAATTTTTTTCATCCTAAGCATTTATAAAATTGAGAACCGTTGACGTTATAAATGTGATCTGTTCGTCATCCAATTCAGTATGCATTGGTAAAGATATGACCTCTTTTACTAGTTGGTTGGTTACCGTAAAATCTTCTTCCTTGTAACGGTCATCCAAATATGCTTTCTGACGATGTAAAGGAATTGGGTAATACACACCACAAGGAATTCCTTGATCATTTAAATGTTTTACCAAAGCGTCACGATCACTATTTAAAATTCGTAAGGTATATTGATGAAACACATGACAATCACAAGTATTACAAATACCAGAGCATCCCTTGTTACCTGTTGGTGTAATTATATTTGTTTGTCCTTCAAATGCTTTATTATAAGCTCTCGCAGCATTTTGCCTCGCCCTATTATAGGTGTCTAATTTTTTTAATTTAATATCTAAGACAGCAGCCTGAATAGAATCTAATCTAGAATTAACGCCCACAACATCATGGTGGTAGCGTTCATACATTCCATGATTAACAACACCTCTTATAGTATGAGCTAAATCATCATCATTGGTAAAAATTGCGCCGCCATCGCCATAACATCCTAAGTTCTTTGATGGAAAAAATGATGTAGATGCTGCATGACCTATAACACCTGCTTTAACTTTTGTTCCGTTTTTATAGGTATATGTTGCACCAATAGCTTGGGCATTATCTTCAATAACAAACAAATTATGGTCGCTTGCAATTTGCATTATAGCTTCCATATTGGCACACATTCCAAATAAATGCACAGGGACTATTGCTTTTGTTTTTGGCGTTATAGCATTTTTAATAGCTTCAATATCAATATTAAATGTCACAGGATCTACATCAACCAAAACTGGAGTTAATTGCAAAAGTGCAATCACTTCAACAGTCGCAGCGAACGTAAAATCTGCTGTAATAACCTCATCTCCTGGCTTAAGACCCAATCCCATCATTGCTATTTGCAAAGCATCAGTCCCATTTGCACAAGGAATCACATGTTTGACACCTAAATAGGATTCTAAATTTTTCTGAAATTCATGAACTTTAGGTCCATTTATGTATGCTGTAGAATCCAAGACCTCTAAAATAGAGTAATCTACCTCTTCTTTTATTTTGCTATATTGACCTTTTAGGTCAACCATTTGAATTTTTTTCATATCTAACGAATTTACGAAATTCATTGACATTAAGCAATGAATTTATTTTAAAGAGCAGTATTTTAGCACGAACCATAGAAATTAAGTCTTGTACAATTTAGGCATACACATACTTTCATTTACTCTTAAGATTATTGCACCTTTTAATTCTAAAATTAAACTTGGTGTCGATGGTCGCAAACAGACCTTTGAATACCTTAGCGATAATATCAATACAACAGACAGGACCATTTGGTTTCATTGTTCGTCTTTAGGCGAATATGAACAAGGTCTTCCTGTTTTTGAAAAATTACGAGATAACTATCCTCATCATAAGATAATATTGAGTTTTTTCTCGCCATCAGGATATGAAGTTAGAAAGAATACCAAAATTGCAGATATTGTTATTTACATTCCCTTAGATACGAAAGCTAATTCAAAGCAATTTATGGAACTCGTACATCCTGAATTCACGGTATTTGTGAAATATGATATTTGGCCAAATCTACTACTAGAGTTAAAAAATCAAAACAGAAGAGCAATTTTGATTTCGGCACTTTTCAGAAAGAATCAATCGTATTTTAAGTTCTTCGGAAACAGGCTGCGCAATGCATTATTTGCTTTTGAACATATTTTTGTACAAGATGAAAACTCTAAAAATTTACTCAATACGATTAACTATAATAATGTCACAGTATCTGGCGACACCAGATATGATCGCGTTTCAAATCAATTAGAACAAAATAATGAGCTTGATTTTATTTCAAATTTTAAAAATAAGAGTACCTGTGTCGTCATAGGAAGTTCATGGGAAGCCGATGAAGCGCTATTAATTCCTTACATAAATGAGCATGCTTCAGAAAATTTAAAATTCATAATAGCACCACATGAAGTAAATAGTGGTCATATTAATTCTATTAGTTCAAAATTAACTGCTGCTACAGTTCTCTTTTCTGAAAAGGATGGCAAACATTTAAAAGATTTTAATGTTTTTATAATTGATACTATTGGATTGCTGTCTAAAATTTATAGTTACGCCGACATTGCTTATGTTGGTGGTGCTATGGGAAAAACTGGTTTACATAATATATTAGAGCCTTCCACTTTTGGGATTCCTGTGATTATAGGGAAAAATTATAAAAAATTTCCAGAAGCGTATGCTATGATTAACAAAGCAGGTGTACTCACTATAACAACTAATAAAGACTTGCAGGACGCGTTTGGCGCTTTGATAACTTCAAACGAGAAACGTGAGTTTCTAGGCAATCAAAACCTTAAATTCATAAAAGAAAGCAAAGGAGCTGTAATCCAAATCATGGATTATATACATATATAGTGCAATGCTTGAAGATTAGCATTTTCTATAAATGTTAAAATTTTAACGATTTATTCATTTTAAATATTAAATTTGGGTAGTAACAACAATTAACACTAAAACTATTACAATGAAAAAATTAATCTTAAACATCGCATTAGTATTGGCACTTGTCGTGTCTGTAACGTCATGTAGAGAAACTAAAGAAGGTGCTGCTGATGCAGTAGAAAACGCAGCTGGAGACGCTATCGAAGATGCTGCTAGTGCAACTGGAGAAGCTATCGAAAATGCTGCTGATGCAACTGGAGAGGCTATCAAAAATGGTACTGACGCAGTAAAAGAAGGAGCAAGTGATGCTGTTGATGTTATTAAAGATGGTGCTAATTCTGTAAAGGATGGTGCTACAGATATGGCAAATGATGCAAAAGATGCTGTGAGTGATGCAACCGAGAAAGCAAAAGCAGATGGAGCAGATGCATTAAACAGTGCTGCTGATAAATTAAAGGAAGATAACTAATTTAATAGTTTACTTTGATAAAAGAGGTCTGATTTTCATCAGACCTCTTTTTGTGCTTTGATTTAGACAAATAGAGATCCGTATATTGGTAGAGGACTTTAGTTTTAAAAAGCAGCCTTGAATGCGAGCATTCGGGGGGTTTAATAGATTGAAACGGGAATTGACTCCGTCGAGTCCCATTTCAACATGTTGAGAAAAGGCTGTTGTAATCTTTTTGCTTGGCGAACGCCGTCACTTTTTTTGCTATAGGGTTCAAGATATTGTAGTGAACCTCTTTTCTCCTAATGCAGCTTTTCGCAAAATATAGAGATATGTGGAAGAACAAGTCTAACAACTAAATTAGATTGAATCCTAATGTGTTTTACCTTTTTAAAGTTGTGAAATTTATCAAATTAAATTTTGGATTTATTCATATACTCTTGCCAGAGTACTAGAACATATTTTTCTTTAGTCTGTTCTTTTATTTTTAGAAAACCATATTCATAAACAAATAGATAAACTTCCCCTTTACTATTTTTCCAAAAATGTGTAAAAAAATTAGAGTCAAATCCCAATTCATTAATCAGTGTCGCCCTTACCGTTACTTTACCACCTTTGTTGAATTCCTTTAATATTTTACGGTTAAGTTTCAACTGATTATCTACAATATTATAAAATCGTTCTGGTTGTTCTTTAGCTAGTTGGTATTGATAGGCACTTTTGCAATGCAGGTTACAGTATTTTTTATCTGTTCTACCTAGAAGTTCTTTGTTACAATGCTTACAATTTTGTTGTATTCTCATTTCATAAAAATATTAAGTGAATGTCTATTCGAACATTATTCGATTAAGATACAGTTAAATCATTTATATCCATTATTTTGGTAAAAAAAGCATGAAAAATGGTAGGAGTGTAACAATGAAACATCTTTTAATTAAAGAAAAGCGCTATATAGGTCTACAATTTAATACGGATAAAGTTATTCATGCGCTGGTTAAACAATTACCAGATGTAAAATGGAGCAACAGCTTTAACATGGCCTATATTTCGAACACTAGCGAAAATCTTGATCAAATATTCAAAATATTTAATGGAGTTGTTTGGGTTAATTGCAATTACTTTTTTGATAAAAGTACTGTAAGAGAAACTAACGAACCTATAGATATTACATGGTTCAGAAAAAGACAACTACCGACTAACTACCGTGTGTGTCCTAACAGCTATTTAGATAAATTAGAATTGAGAAAATATGCCAATAATACCGTAAAAACATATGTTACTTCCTTCGAAAAATTCATTAATCATTACATTTCTAAAGATTTGGTTGCTATTAATGAAAGTGATGTTAGAAAGTATATTTTAAAATTAGTTCAGCAAGACAAATCCAATTCTTATATAAATTCTTCCATCAACAGTATCAAGTTTTATTTTGAATCTGTCCTTGGTATGCCTAATAGATTTTACGAAATAGAAAGACCTAGAAAAGAAAAGAAATTACCTAAAGTACTTTCCAAAGAAGATGTACTTAGCGTCATTGCGAATACGAACAACTTAAAACACAAGTGCATCGTTAGTCTTTTATATTCTTCAGGAATGCGCAGAAATGAATTAGTAAATTTAAAAATTACAGATATTGACAGTAAAAGAATGTTAATACGGATAGAAGCTGCTAAAGGCAATAAAGATCGTTATACACTGCTATCACACTCTTTGTTAGAGGACTTGAGGGCATACTACAAACAATATAAACCAGAAAAATATATTATTGAGGGGATGTATGGCAAGCAATATTCTGGGCAAAGTATTGGCAAAATAGTTGTCAATGCTGCAGAAAAAGCAGGTATCAAAATTACTGTAACACCTCATATGCTTCGCCATAGTTTTGCTACACACTTATTGGAGGCCGGTGTAGACTTAAGACAAATTCAAGTATTATTAGGTCATAGCTCTAGCAAGACCACTGAGATTTATACACATGTTGCTACAACAACATTTAAAAAAATAAAAAACCCTCTTGATTCTTAGAATTATATAAAAGATATATAGAACATATGTTATATATATCCTATATTGGAGGTATATAGAACATTATGTTCTATATACTATTGTTGTAAAACATTTGATGAAAAACCTGAACATATTAAAAACACTTCTCAAACTGACCCTAATATTGGTTTGCGGAATTTCATATTCACAAGTTGAAATTAATGGATATGTAAAGTCCTCAATTACTGATTTGCGACCGATTTCAGATATTTATATTGAACAGTTGAAAAGCGGAAAGCCAGTTTTAGAGAGAATGACAATGGCAGATAGCACAGGATTCTTCCGAATTGAAAATCTTGAACCGAATAAACTTTACGAAATCAAACTTTCCGCATTTGGATATAAAG
>JAWUWM010000090.1:0-53685 GCA_034111845.1 Psychroserpens sp.
AAAAAATATATTTAAACAAATATATAAAGAAGAATAGAAAAAAGTTAAGACTCATATTAAGAATTAAAAGACTAAACTATAAACAACGTAACAATAACTATACTCGATAATTTAAAACAAAAAAAAAACCTTGTTAAAAACAAGGCCTTTTAATACTATAACAATTATAATTTTAGAATTATTGTTTTATAATTCTAAGTGTTTTAATTTGATTACCAATTGAAACTTTTACAAAGTAAGCTCCAGCTTGTACATTAGATAAATCAATATTTTGAATTGTATTTTGACTATCAATAGCCACAATACGTTGACCTAAAACATTAAACACTTCTATAGTATCTATAGTATTTGGCGATTCTAACGTTAATACATTTTTAACTGGATTAGGATAATAAGTAAACCCGTTAAATGTATTGTCATCTATACCTAAAGTTGTTGGTGACCATGCACAGATATTAAAGTCTCCTTTTAAATTATCACCAAATTCCCATACTCTAACTAATAATACATCACCTGGATTTAATCCTGTTAACTCAATTAATGAGAATAACCCAACGCCTTCATCATCACTACAAGCGATTTCAACTAATGCTCCTGATGCACCAGAATATACCGTCATTAAAGTATCTGTTATAGGGTTAGTATCAGCGATAGAGGTTTCAATAGTAAGTTCTCCAGTAGCTGGCACCATAACCTTGAACCAAACATCACCAGCTGGATCAAAAGTACCACAGTCTGCATCATTATCATTTTCAACTGTATCTGTCGCTCCTATATTTGTACCTAATACCATTGTTTCACATACTGTGCTACCTACTAACAAATTAATTGCTCCTGCAACATCATCGTTCTCTGGTGCTGGAGGTGGGCATGTAAAATCAAATGTTCCAACTGTAAAATCACATACTGGGTCTGTTCCTGTAAGCTCTAAAGTTACTGAATCTCCACTGTTGTATGGCCCAGTTGTTACTGTACCTACTACTACTGGATATGTATTTGTTCCATCATCTAAAATTGTTCCTGCATCTCCTGCATTTGAAACAACGTGATCAACAGTAAATGTTCCTGTTCCATCTGGATTACAAGTCTCTACTATTGTTGAACTATCTATAACTGCTTGCGTACAATCTGGTATTACTGCACATGTTAAAGTGATATCTACGGTTCCTGTGGTTGTATTTCCTGATGAAAAATGAGCGACATAAACATAGTAAGTTTCATCAAGTACTGATGCAAAAGTCTCTACTTCAGTTCCTGTAGATAGATCTCGACAAGCAATGTTTACTAAAGACCCACAAGATCCGCTAGCAATAGCTAAACGATGATCAAAACCAGCATCAACTGATACTGTCATATCTCCTCCAGTTCCTGTGAACGTAAACCAAATTCCATTATCTCCTATAGTTCCACAACCTACATCTTCAGATGTTCCTGTTGAACCTTCTGATGTCGCATTTATTGTTTCATCACATGTAATTGGTGTTGCATTAGCACAATCAATATTATCTGGTGCTGGTGGTGGACATGTAAAATCAAATGTTCCTATTGTTGAACTACATGTTGCATCTATAGCTACTAATTCAATAGTTATTGAATCACCACTATTATATGGTCCAGCAGTAACTGTTCCTACTGCTAAAGCGTAATCATCTGTACCATCATTAAAAACACTTCCTGCATCTCCTGCATCAGATACTACAATATCTACTGTAAAGGTTCCTGTTCCATCTAGATTACAAGTCTCAATTATCGTTGCACTGTCTATCATAGCTGGTGTGCATGTTGGTGCTGCAGGTGTATTGGCATTAATAAAAACTGTTCCAGTTGTAGTCGTATTAGTAGTACTAGCACTAAAAGCATCTCCAAAAGTCACATTAAAACGTCCTGCTGCGATGTAATATGTTCCTGCTGGAAGTGCTGCTTCAGTAAATAAGCTTTGAGGTGTTATTCCTCCTGAATCATCATCGTTAGATCCAATTAAAGTTCCAGTTACATCATATAAGCCAATTTCAGTATCAAAGTCAGAATTTTCAGTATCTACAGTTAATTCTGTACAACCTCCATCATAGACTAATTCAACCCATACAATACCTTGACTTGCAGAATCATAAGCCTCTGAATATGTATCAGAATCACCACAGCCATTTATTGCAATTGATCCATCAACAGTTGGTGGTGGTGGAGGTAGCTGAGTACTAATATTAAAAGTTAAACTCCCAGCTGTAGTTGTAGCTGCAGTAGTAACATTAAAATCAGTAGCTCCATACGCTACATTGAATCCTCCTGCTGCTACATAATATGTTCCTGCTGCTAATCCTGTTTCTGTAAATAAACTTTGAGGTGTTATTCCTCCTGTATCATCATCATCATTAGATCTAATAAAAGCTCCAGTTGCGTCATACAAGCCAATTTCAGTGTCAAAATCAGAACCCTCAGTATCAGTCGTTAAACTAAAACAAGAACCATCGTAAATAACTTCTACCCAAACGACACCTTCTATTGCGGCATCATAAGCAACAGTTGTAGATTGTGTATCTGGACAAGACGACACATTAAAAGTTGCAATGGTAGTTGGGGTTTGAGAAAATGACAGCCAAGAAGTCATAAATATGGCCATCAATAGAAAAGTAATTTTTTTCATTTTTTGTTGGTTTTTAGTTAATGAATTAATTAATCAGGCCGTAAGCTATTCATATTAAAATTTTTACAAATAAAAACAGATTAACAAGATGTTAACAATTCGATGAATGATAATAAAAAGTCGATAAGAGGTTGATCAATTATATGTATTTCTAAAGTATTTAGCTTAAAACATATGATAGCATTAAATAATATGTTAATTTAAAATATAATTAAAAATAAAATACAGCAATTTACATCGCGTTTTAATGTATTTAGTCTATTCAACAGATTATAGCTAACTAATTGATTGAAGAAAAAGAAAAGATCAAAAAACAAAAAAACCGATGCTTTCACATCGGTTCCTCATTTCTATTTTAGTAGTTTTTATTGATTATCAACAAACGTATCCATTACCGCATCACTAACACCCATATTACTAAAACCTCCATCATTATAAAGGTTTTGTAGTGTCACACGTTTCGTTAAATCACTAAATAAGGTCACTGTGTAGTTTGCACAATCTAAGGCAGTTGCATTTCCTAGAGGCGACATTTTTTCAGCATACGCTATAAACCCATCAAAGCCTTTAACGCCAGAACCAGCAGTTGTTGGTGTTGGTGATTGTGAGATGGTATTCACACGTACTTTTTTATCTCTTCCAAAGAAGTAACCAAAACTACGCGCTATACTTTCTAAGTAAGCCTTATTATCTGCCATATCATTATAATCAGGAAAAACACGTTGTGCAGCCATATAGGTTAGCGCTACGATACTTCCCCACTCATTCATTGCATCTTGTTTGTATAAGGTTTGCATTACTTTATGAAAAGACATTGCAGATACATCTGTCCCTTTTTGTGTCCAAGCATAATTTTGATCTGTATATGATTTTCCTTTTCTTACATTAATAGACATCCCTATAGAATGTAAAACAAAATCTATTTTACCACCTAAAATCTCCATAGATTTCTCTACTAAATTTTGAAGATCTTCCTCACTCGTCGCATCTGCAGGGATTACTTGAGAACCCGTTTGTTCTGCAAGTTCATTTATTTGACCCATTCTCATAGCTACGGGTGCGTTGGTTAAAACGAATGTACCGCCCTCTTCATGGACACGTACTGCTGTTTTCCAAGCTATAGAATTTGCATCTAATGCGCCAAAAATGATTCCTCGTTTTCCTTTTAATAAATTGTAAGACATGCTTTATAATTAAGTTATTAGTTGTTTTTTTATGTGTTCAAATATAGTATTAATTGAGTAATTGCTTGGCATGTTCCATAGCAGAGCTAGAAACATTAGTACCACCAAGCATTTGAGCAATTTCTACAATACGTTCTTCTGGTGTTAATTTCTTAAGCTGCGTTTGAGTTAAATCATTAACATCCTCTTTAAATACTTTAAAATGATGATCGCCTTTAGATGCAATTTGAGGAAGGTGTGTTATTGTAAAGACTTGCATTGCCTTACTCATATCTTGCATAATAGTTGCCATTTTATTAGAAATCTCACCAGAAACCCCAGTGTCTATTTCATCAAACATAATAGTTGGCAACTGTGTATATCTCGATAAGATGTGTTTTATAGCCAGCATTATACGAGATAACTCTCCACCAGATGCCGACTTTTTTAAATCGTTAAATTGACCACCTTTATTAGCCGAAAATAAAAATTGTAATTCATCACTTCCGTTGGATAGAAAAGCTGTTGATGTTTTCAAATCTATATTAAACTTAGCATTTGGCATACCTAAAGTTGCTAAAATCGACGCTAATTGTTTTGTTAACTTTGGTATCACTTTAGACCTATTAGTATGGATCGTTTTGGCGATTGCCAATAATTGATGTTTTAATTGCTCCTTTTCTTTCTCTTGTTCTAAAATGTGCGCATCCAAATTTTCAGTTACCGACACTTTACTTGATAACGCTTCTCGTATCGTAATAAGCTCCTCTACTGAAGCTGCTGTATGCTTTTGCATCAAATTATGAAGCGTCTGTAGTTTAGTATTTACAATCTCTAAGCGATTAGGGTCTGCCTCTAGCTGACCTTCAAGGTTTTCAATTTCAGAAAAAACATCTTCTATTTCAATTAAACTGCTATCTATACGATTATAAATAGATTGATATTGTACTCCATAACTAGCTAACTTTGATACTTGTGTTTTTATCTCCCTTAAGTTTGAGGTAACGCCAGAGTCTTCAGCACTTAGTAATTGATGAGATTGACCTAATTTATCCTTAATCTCTTCTATATTATTGAGTGTTTCATATTCAGTTTCTAATGATTCTAATTCGCCATCAACTAACTTCGCCTCTTCTAGCTCCTTTAATAAAAACAAATTATAATCTAGCTCTTTAAGAGCTTCTGCCTTTTGGTCTTGTAGTTGTTCAATTTCCGAAGTAAAAATTTTAAAAGTTTTCAATTCTGAAATGTACTGACTCAAATTCTTGTCATTATTTGCCAAAGCATCAATAATCTGAAATTGAAAATCATCATTGGTGAGCTGCAACGTTTGGTGTTGCGAATGAATGTCTAATAAATGGGCACCTAATACTTGTAAATCATCTAATTTAACCGGTGTATCATTAATAAACGCTCTAGATTTCCCTGAAGGTAAAATCTCTCTCCTTATTATAGTAATAGACTCGTAATCTAAATCGCGATGTTTGAATAGCGGTTTAAGCTTGTATTTAGAAATATCAAACACACCTTCTATAACGCATTTTTTTGATGAATCTTTAACACTAGCTAAATCTGCCCTTTTACCTAATATAAGGGATAAACCCCCTAAAAGAATAGATTTTCCAGCGCCGGTTTCTCCTGTAATAATAGTAAGTCCATTATTAAAACTTACTTGAAGTTCATCAATAAGTGCGTAATTTTTTATGGTAAGTTGTGTAAGCATAAAGTTCTTTAATGTAAAGTAAAATTAACCAAAATACTTATGACAATAACTAAAAGCTTAGAAATTAATATCACGCCACTTTGAAGCATGCATTGGTGCTATTTTGGTTAAAGTAGAAATCAAATCTGATACTTTAACAGATGGACCACCGCTAAATATTTGTTGTATTTCATCAGACTTTGTGTCAAAAAATACGCGCATCAAAAACGAATTTGGCCTCTTATTATTTAAGCTTTGAAGCTTAAGGATAGACTCTGCTATTACCTGCTTAGCCTCTTTAGGCGATGTATTCATTTGATCCATACCTTCTCTATGATACGAGTACAACACTTCTCTATATTCTTCAAATGTAGGTGACAATAAATTGTCAATTAAGATAAAACGGGTTTGTCTTCCATCGCCAAGCTTCCACCCTTTTGCATTATTTTGTTGCGAGTAATTTAAAATAGTTTGTGCTTGTTCAAAATACTCATCACCACCATTTAGACTAAACGTATCTGCATCTAAACCTAATATCATATAAATATGAAAAGACAACACTGAAATTAAATTAGACTCAAATTGCGTTGGATTGTAAACAAAGTTTTGAAATTCTAAATATTGAAAACCAAAATCTTTATCATTAAAATTATAAGTAGGTGTTCCATAAGAAGAACCAAAAACCGGCCTAGATGATTGAATTTGAAGCGAAGCTTGAAACCTATCTGAATCGTACTCTGTTATAGTGACCACCATAGTACAATCTATACGCTCTTGATTTTTAAATGATTTTTTAGTCCATTGTGTACTATTCACAAATTCTGTAAGTTGGCGTTCTAAGGTTGTAAATACTTGCACATTCTCATTTCCTGTTAGCTGCGCATTCACAACCACACTACAATTAAGCTCTTGCGACCAAGATGTTGTAACTGCCAATATTAATAGAATGTATATGTACTTATGCATGTGTTTGTTTTAAAATTTGTTGCATTAGATCTTTCGCGACTTCTGTCTTAGACTTTAATTGATGTGCAATAATATCATGAGATGCAGTTATAAAAGTAACTTTATTTGTTGAACCTCCAAAGCCTGCACCTTTATCATTTAAAGAATTCAGCACTATTAAGTCTAATTTTTTGGATTCTAACTTCCCTTTTGCATGCTCCAATTCATTATTAGTTTCTAATGCAAAACCAACTAAAAACTGTTGCTTTTTGATAGCTCCTAGTGACTTTAATATGTCTTTAGTTTTTTCTAACTCAATAGTAAACGTTGTTTCCTTCTTTTTTATTTTTTGACTTGCCACATTTTTTGGTCTATAATCTGCAACTGCTGCCGAAAGTATAGCTATATCTACTTGCTCAAAACAATCATGACAGGCGTCATACATTTGTTGCGCACTCGTCACACGAATAACAGTGATGAAACTATGATCTACAGTTTGATGAGATGGTCCAGATACTAAAGTAACCTCTGCACCTAAATTAGCTGCTGCTTTAGCGATTTCAAACCCCATTTTTCCGCTAGAATGGTTACCTACGAAACGTACAGGATCTATGGCTTCATAAGTTGGACCTGCGGTAATAAGTATTTTTTTATTTCGAAGTGGCAGTGTACCTAAGATATCACTTTCAATAAAAGCAACAATATCTTCAGGCTCCGTCATGCGACCTTCTCCAACTAGACCACTTGCTAATTCGCCAGAGGTTGCTGGGATCATCACATTTCCGAAGGATTTTAGTTTTTCAAAAGAATTTTTAGTGGATTGATGTTTATACATATCCAAATCCATTGCTGGAGCAAAATATATTGGACATTTTGCTGAGAGGTATGTTGCCATTAAAAGATTATCACAAGTCCCATTCGCCATTTTTGACATGGTATTTGCTGTGGCTGGAGCAATGATAAACAAATCTGACCAGAGCCCTAATTCTACGTGATTATTCCACATAGCATTATCGTCTTCTTCATTTATAAATGAAGAACACACTGGGTTTCTGGATAATGTAGATAGTGTTAAAGGTGTAATGAAGTCTTTAGAAGCAGGCGTCATAACAACCTTTACGTTTGCGCCTGCTTTTATAAATAGTCTAACGAGACTAGCTGTCTTGTAAGCAGCAATACCAGCAGTAATGCCTAGTAATATGTTTTTGCCACTTAGTATTGAAGACATACTTATATTATTCCTTGACGTCGTCGTCAGTGTTTCTATAATAGATTTTATCATCTAACCACTCTTGAACAGCTAAAGCATGTGGCTTTGGCAATTTTTCGTAGAATTTTGATACTTCAATCTGTTCTTTATTTTCAAAAATTTCTTCAAGACTATCATTGTGTGTTGCAAATTCTTCTAATTTATCAACTAACTCACGTCTTATATCGGTGTTAATCTGTTCTGCTCTTTTAGCGATTACAGAAATTGCTTCATAGATATTATCTGTTGTAGCATCAATGATATTTCTATCATAAGTTTCTGTTGATACAGGAGCATCGGTTTTCTTTAAATCCATTGTATGTGTAATTTAACTTTTTGTATTGTATTGTTGAGCTGCAGTCATAATGTCTTCATTCATTTTATCTGACTCTTTTATAAATTCAGAGTTTGGATAAAATTTCTTGAATGTTTTATAATAATTTGTTGCAGTTATTAGTCTTGCTTCTTGTTTTCGTTTAACACTATTAATTCCCAGCTTATAAGCAGAATCTAATCTGTAAAACATAGCTTGTTCTCTAAAGCTTGTTCCTGGAAAATCTGCCAGAAAATTATCGAACGCCTTTATTGCTGCCAAATAATCTGAAGATTCAAAATAAGCAATACTATTATACTGCTTAGCAATTTCAAAAGCTTTGCGCTCTAATTTGAAATCTAATTCCTTAATTAGCGCATTGGCTTGTGGTAAATATTCAGAATCTGGAAACTTATTTACAAACAATTGTAATCGTTCTAATGCATGAACTGTCTCATGTTGTTCTTTACTATAGACCGGAGATACCTGATAAAAACTTTTTGCGGCTAAAAAAGAAGCTTCTTGAACTTTTTCACTTTTAGGATAGCTACTTTCAAAACGGTTTAATTGATATCCAGCAGTCATATAGTCACCCATTTCATAAAATGATCTGGCATACATATATGTTAGTTTCTCAGCTTGAGGCTTGCCTCTATAACTCGGCATAATTTGAGTAAAAAGTCTATTTGATTTCGACCATTTTTCTGCATCAAACAGCTCTGTCCCTAATTTGAATTTAGTTGCTATGTCATCATTCTTTAGTGCTTTTTGAAATTCACTGCAAGAACTGAAAACTATAGATAGTGCTAATACGTAAAATAATTTCTTCATAAATAAAAAACAGGTTGCAAAAGTACGTATTTATAACGTATTATAAAAACATTAATTCTATACTCATTAAAACTCAAAAGTAACCGATGAATTTAGGCCCTCATTATGTTTAAGTTATATTTAACTTTTAGGTTTACGACTCTATCTTTTGAAGCTCTAATTTTATGTTTTGCTTAAGATCATTTGAAGCCTCAACTAAAGGTAATCTCACAGCTGATTTTGATAAACTTAAAGCCTCTAAAACCGCTTTAATACCAGCAGGATTGTTTTCAGAAAATATAAGCGAAGTCATATCCATTAGTTTAAAATGAATCTGGTAGGCTTCTTTTGCCTTCCCTTCTAAACCAAGATTAATCATTTTTGTAAATTGCTTAGGTATTGCTTGCCCTAGCACAGATATCACTCCTGCTCCTCCTGCCAAAACAATACCTAAAACTAAATCGTCATCTCCTGATATAATTAAGAAATCATCTGGTTTATCACGAAGTAATTTTAAATATTGATGCACATTATTTGATGCTTCTTTTACCGCTATGATATTATTAAAATCATTTGCTAAACGCAACGTAGTTTCAGAAGTCATATTAGATGATGTTCTACCAGGAACATTGTACAAAATAACATCAATTGGCGACATCTCTGAAATAGCTTTGAAATGCTGATAAATCCCTTCTTGCTGTGGCTTACTATAATATGGTGACACAGATAATAAGGCATCTATTTGAGATAAATCTGTTGATTTAATCTCTTCGACAACTTGTGCTGTATTGTTTCCTCCAATACCTAACACCAAAGGTACTCTGCCATTAGTTGCCTTCGTTATTGTTATTGTTATATCCTTTTTTTCAGCCTTGGTTATCGTTACACTCTCTCCAGTTGTACCGCAAATAACGATATAGTCTGTACCATTTTCTATATTAAAATTCACCAAGTTTGTCAATGCGATATGATCTATTGTGAGATCATCATTAAATGGCGTAATAATAGCGACACCTGTGCCATGAAATTTAGTCATTTATATTTTATTTAATACTGTTAAATACTTATTTAGTTCTATTATAAAGGTTGAGAAATCTTTTGGTTCACAATCAATTATTAAATCATAGAATCTCTGATCTTCATTTGACAAACCAACTTTAAAACTTGCTTTCGACGCCGCTGTAATCATATTTAATTCTAAATGTTGCGTTTTGTAATAACTGATTAATAAGTCAAACTTTTTATCAACAAAAGTTTGCAAATCCAAATTCTTAAATCGCCCTTTCCAACCAAAATCATTAAGGTCAAAATAGGTGTCCCAATGTTCATTAGACTCCAGCGAGTCCTGTAACAAGGCTATGATTTTTGTGTTATTTGGTTGCAATTGAAGGCTCTTAAAAAAGTTACGAAAAGCTTCAAAATCTGAAAACTCTTCACTATTCAAAATCACACCGATAGTTTTTATTTTAGAATCGTTAACTATAACTTTTCTAGTGCTTAACGTTTTGTTGATGTATTTTTGATTTGATTTTTCTTTAAATACCTTTAAAATCATCTATATTTATACTTTGTACAAATGTAGTAAAAACACCGAGTACCTTATTCTAAACATTTCATAATAAAATTCATGAATTATAAACATTTCGCCCTATTAATTTGTGTTGTTGTTCTCAGTTCATGCGAAAAAAACTTCCATGTTAATAAAATTGAAGGAAAACAGATTAATATTTCTGATAGTCTGGACATTGATCAAAATATTGAGGATTTCATTAAACCCTACCGCGAACATGTTAATGCCAATTTAGATAGTGTGCTGGCCTATGCTGTTGACACCTACTCTAAAAGTGATGGTGACTACAATACTGCAATTGGCAATATGATGGCAGACGCTGTTTATGAGGAAGCTAATCCAATTTTTAAAAGTAGAACCGGAAAAAATATTGATTTTGTGTTATTAAATCATGGAGGTATTAGATCCATTATCTCTAAGGGTAATATTTCTAAAAGAACGGCTTACGAAGTCATGCCATTTGACAACTCAGTTGTAGTTACAACGCTTAAAGGACCTCAAGTTAGAGAGCTTGTTAAGTATTTAACGAAAGGCAAACGTGCGCATCCTATATCTCAATTAAATATTGTTTTAGATGCTGAAGGACATATTAAAACCTCATCACTCAATGGTACGCCATTAGATTTTAATAAAACTTACAATGTAGCAACAAATGACTACCTCTACAACGGAGGCGATCGTATGGATTTCTTTAAAACCAATGATAGTCTGTACGTTCTAAATTACAAGATTAGAAATATACTTATTGATTATTTTACTAAAATTGACACCCTTAATCCGGTAATTGACAATCGCTTTATTCAGCTTAAAAAATAATTATGCAAAGAAGACAATTTTTACAACAAACAGCAGCCGCTTCAGCATTAGTCGGTCTTGGGGGATTAGGCCTAACCTCATTCACTCCGGCAACAACTAAAAAAATAACCATCTTACATACCAATGATGTGCATAGTCACATTGATGCTTTTGGCCCAAATGACGGAAGAAACCCAAACCAAGGTGGTGTTGCTAGACGCGCAACTTTAGTTCAAACATTAAGAAAAGAAAACCCAAATACACTATTATTAGACGCGGGTGATATTTTTCAAGGCACACCTTACTTTAATTATTACGGAGGAGAACTAGAATTTAAGCTCATGAGTATGCTTAAATATGATGTTGCTACCATTGGAAATCATGACTTTGATAATAGTATAGATGGACTTTACGCACAATTACCACATGCAGAATTTGACTTTGTATCTGCTAATTATGACTTTTCTAATACAATTATGGACACACATGTAAAGCCATATCGTATTATCATTAAAGATGGTATTAAGATTGGAATTTTTGGATTAGGCATAGAACTAGACGGATTAGTAGAAAAACGGATGTACAAAGAAACCGTGTATTTAGATCCTACCGAAGCCTCCCAAGAAATGACGAGAATTCTTAAAGAAGATGAAAAATGTGATTTGATTATCTGTTTATCCCATTTAGGCTATAACTACAGAAATAGTCCAGAAAAGATGTCAGATTTAAAACTAGCGGGAATTACTAAAGATATTGACCTTATTATTGGTGGGCACACGCACACCTTTTTGAAGAAACCTACGGTTGTGAAAAATGTGGAAGGAAAAAACATGCTGGTTAATCAAGTTGGCTGTTATGGTATCAATCTTGGTAAAATAGATTTCTATTTTGATGCAGATAAAAACAAAGCTGCCAATGGTACTTCTATTATTATTTGACATAGTAATTTAAACTAAAGTTAGGGATTACGTTATTAAGCCTCTAAAAAGCAATTCCTAATATTATAAAGAAATACATTCCATTTCTTCTAAGCCTGCTTATTGCTGTTATTTTAATACAACCCTTGTGATTTAAATTTTCTACTTACCCAGATAGCACCTGCATAATACTTAAGCAAGATTACGACCAATTGGTAGAATTGGAATTGTAGGGTTGATAGCTGGACTATTAGTCATACTTGCGCTAAATATTATTGGAGTTGCAAAATGACCCAAATAACATAATTAAAAATTGGAAACAAAAGAAGACGACGGCGTACTATTTTATACCGCTTTAACAACATTTATAGTTAAATTTATTTATAACAAAGATGTCCCTATAATTGGTAAAAATTCTACAACAAATAGGAAGTAAGTTTTAAGCCTCAAAGTCTTAATAACTCTCATATACGGTATTATACTCCTGCACCAATTTAGATTGACAATAGAAGCACGCAAAAGCGCCTATTAAAAAGAACGAATATGCAAAACTAATTGCAACATCGTAGGTTGTTATATAATAGTATGCTATTTGGAAGACCTCAGAAAATATGATACATATAGATCCAATAAGCATATTCATTGATTTTCTTGTATCATTGTACATGTAGTTAATTAATGACAAACAAACCAAAAACATAATCAAGATATTATATAGAATTTCCACTTCATATTCATAATCTAGCATCACTTCAGGATTAGATAAATCTGTTATCATATAAACGACAAAAGTACCTAAAGCAAAAAGTAAAGCCACTTGAAAAGGAAGCCTTGATAGGGTTTTTTTAATATTCATTAATGAGAAAATCCGAAAAATTAAAAATAAATATGCCACACCATAAAGTGCATTACAAACCAAATAATGTAGATCATAATTTATGCTTTCTGGGACATATATACTGAAGGTAAGATAATTATAAATGTCAGCTATTGCATATGTTACTAAAAAAAGCAAAAACAGAATATTTTTTTTTTCGATTCTAACGAGATACAAAATCACCAATAAAGACATCGCTGCAGCTTTAACGCCAAAAGCATCGAACTCTCTACCTGCAGCTTGTAGCCCCAGAAATACGATACTCAATAGTATGAGTATAACTCCTAAAATTTTACTTATATTAATAATTCGTTCATTCATAGCAACGCAAATCTAAACAGAAAAATAAATATAAACGTTTAAAAACATATTTAATCGATATATGACTAATTTTTGTAAGGTTTTTATTTCAATTTTAACAAAAAGTCACTTTCCGAAATTATCTGTACGCCTAGTATTTCCGCCTTGGCAAGTTTACTTGGGCCCATTTTGTCACCTGCGACTAAAAAATTAGTCTTTGAAGATATTGAAGACGACACTTTTCCGCCATTATCTTCAATCATTTTTTTGAGTTCTGTTCTTGAGACCGTTTCAAAAACTCCAGAAACGACTATCGATTGCCCTTTTAACTTATCAGTTTGATTGGCTAACTTATCTGCAGAAATTTCAAGCTGAAGCCCGTAAACTCTTAGTTTTTGAATAATTTCTATGTTGTCTTCGGAAGAAAAGAACTCTACAACACTTTCTGCAATACGATCTCCAATCTCATCAACAGCGATTAAGTCTTTAGCTGAAGCTTTTGCAATAGCATCGATGCTTTTATAATGCTTAGCCAATTTTTTAGCAACCGTTTCTCCTACAAACCGAATCCCAATGGCAAATAAAACACGCTCAAATGGTATTTGTTTAGAAGCCTCAACTCCATTAATCAAATTCTCGACACTTTTCTCTGCCATACGATCTAATGGCAACACTTCTTCCTTAGTCAATGTATATAAATCTGAATAGTTAGAAATCAAATTCGCATTAACCAAAAGCGCAACCGTTTCACTTCCTAAACCCTCTATATCCATCGCTTTTCTCGAAATATAATGCTGAATACGTCCAATAATTTGAACGTTACATCCATTATAATTAGGACAATAATGTTTCGCATCACCGACCTGTCTGACCAATTCTGTCTCGCATTCGGGACAGTCCGTTATATATTGTGTTGGCTCAGAATTCACTGGACGCTTGCTTAAATCAACAGCAATAATCTTTGGGATAATTTCTCCGCCTTTTTCAACATAAACGGTATCACCTTCTCTAATATCTAACTTTTCAATTTGATCTGCATTGTGAAGTGATGCGCGTTTTACAGTAGTTCCTGCTAATTCTACAGGTTCTAAATTCGCGACAGGTGTTATTGCTCCTGTTCTCCCAACTTGATAAGTGATTTCATTTAAACGTGTAGAAACTTGCTCTGCTTTAAACTTATAGGCCATTGCCCATCGCGGTGCTTTTGCTGTATAACCCAGTTCTTCTTGCTGCTGTAAATTATTAACTTTAATAACAACTCCATCAGTTTCAAAGGGTAAGTCATGACGATGCACATCCCAATATTCTATAAATTTAAAAATGGCATCTACAGAACTCACTAATTCCGCAGCATCTGGAACCTTAAAACCCATTTGTCTCGCTTTTTCAAGACTTTCAAATTGCGTGTCAAATCCTAAATCACTTCCTGTAATATTATAGAGCAAACATTCTAAAGGTCGTTTTGCAACCTCAGCACTATCTTGAAGTTTTAAACTTCCAGATGCTGTATTTCTCGGATTTCGATACAACTCCTCTCCTGCTTCCAATCGTTCTTCATTCATTCTAATGAACCCTTCAAATGGCAACACGATTTCTCCTCTAATATCAAATTTCGCAGGAAAATGGCCTTTCAACTGCAATGGTACAGATTTTATAGTTTTAATATTAGCGGTCACCTCATCACCTTGACTACCGTCTCCTCGTGTTACTGCTCTTAACAAATTTCCGTTTTCATAAGACAAACTAATAGAAGCCCCATCATACTTTAATTCACACGTATAATTAATGACGCCATCAACCATTTTTTTAATACGCTTTTCCCATTCCAACAAGTCTTCTTTAGAATATGAATTATCTAGCGAGTACATGCGATGCTCGTGAACAACAGTATTAAAATTTTTAGTGACCTCACCACCTACTCGTAACGTTGGTGAATTAGTATCATAAAACTCTGGATGTGATCCTTCTAAAGCTTGAAGTTCCTTTAATTTGATATCAAAATAATAATCACTAATCGTTGGATTATCCAATACGTAATAATTATAATTATGCTCGCGAAGTTCATTGCGTAGACCTTCTATTTTTTGTTGAATGCTCATTAAAATCGTAGTAAAAAAAAGTTATCTTTAAACCTGAGTTCAAGTTAATATTTGTTTTCAGTTTGAATAAAAATTCATCAAATTTATTTTAGAAACTCTAAGAAAAGGCAATCTTATCTTGTAAAACTATTACAATATCTCGACATTATAATAGTTTTACAATTCAAATCATACCACTTCTTAGAGCTCTGAAAATTTAACCTTAACTTGGACTCAGGTTTAAGCATCTAATATAGTAAAATGTCATTCAAAAAAATTGTAGTCCTCTTTGTTTTTATCAGCTTTTTATCCAATTGCAAATCGGAAGAGTATGCTACTGAAAATCCGAAAATTATCCCTATACCCAATGCCCTAACAATTAATGAAGGCTACTTCTTATTTGATCGCACTATTGGAATTTCCTACGACGACACCTTTAAAGTTTCTGGAGATTTTCTTCGGAAATATCTGCAAAAAGGAAGTACAACCAAATTAACTAATAGTAACGATATAGAATTCAAATTAGACGACACCATTGAAAACCCTGAAGGGTACCAACTCGACATTCAACCTTATAAGATAATAATCAGCGCAAAAACAGATCAAGGTGCTTTTTATGCAGTGCAGACCTTACGTCAATTACTACCTCCAGAATTTGAAAACGGTTCATTTTCCGAAGAAAACACCAGTATTCAATGTATGACTATTACTGATGCACCGCAATTTCAATATCGTGGGATGCACTTAGATGTTGGTCGTCATATGTTCTCGGTAGATTTTATTAAACAATATATTGACGCGCTTGCCCTATTAAAAATGAATACGTTTCACTGGCATTTAACCGAAGATCAAGGTTGGCGTATCGAAATCAAGACATATCCAAAACTTCAAGACATCGCAGCGTATAGAGACGAAACCTTAATTGGCCATTACAGTGACCAACCTCATCAATTTGATGGGAAACGTTATGGTGGATTTTACACACAAGAGGAAGTGAAAACTATTGTGGCTTATGCACAAGCTCGCCATGTGACTGTTATTCCTGAAATTGAATTACCTGGACATGCCCAAGCAGCCATTAGTGCGTATCCCAATTTAGGTTGCACTGGAGAGCAAGTTGACGTCGTCACAAAATGGGGGGTTTTTGAGCATATTTATTGTTCTAAAGAAGAGACTTTTGAATTTCTTGAAGATGTTCTTGATGAAGTGATCACATTATTCCCTAGTGAGTACATTCATATTGGTGGTGATGAAGCACCAAAAACAAATTGGAAAACATGCGACCAATGTCAAAACAGAATTAAAGAAGAAGGTTTAAAAGACGAGCATGAACTTCAAAACTATTTCATCACACGAATAGAAACATACCTCAACTCAAAAGGCAAAAAAATTATTGGTTGGGATGAAATTCTAGAAGGTGGTCTGGCTCCTAATGCAACAGTAATGTCATGGAGAGGCACTAAAGGCGCAATTGAAGCTGCAAAACAAAAACACAATGTGATCATGACACCGACATCACATTGCTATTTTGATTATTACCAATCTACAAATCCTGATGAACCAACAGCGATTGGCGGATTCCTGCCCTTGAAAAAAGTGTACGATTTCAACCCTATTCCTCCGGAATTACCCGCCTCAGCATCCAAATACATTCTAGGCGCACAAGCAAACATCTGGACAGAATACATGCCAACCGAAGATCAAGTGGAATACATGGCTTTCCCGAGAATGCTTGCCATGAGTGAAGTGGTTTGGTCCAAAAACGACAATAAAGACTATCTAGATTTCGTAAAACGTGTAGAACATTTTAATAAGCGTTTAGATATTTTAGATATTAATTATGCGAATCATTTGTATGAAATTGAAGGTGAGCTTATTTCCGAGGGTAATAAAAACTATTATCAATTATCTACAACCTTAGACGATAAAACTATTTATTATACAACAGATGGAAGTCTGGTAAATCTATTATCATCGGTTTACGAGAAACAAATACTAATTACTGACAACACAAAAATCAAAGCTGCAGTTTTTGATATTGAAAAACGTCTTGGTACTGTTTTTTCTGAAACGATAAATTATCATAAAGCGATTGGCAAAAAAATTACTATTAACAAAACTGCACATCAGTCGTATTCTGGAAGTGGACCTGAAGGATTGATTAATGGCATATCAGGAAGTGATTCTCGCTATGGCGATAAAGAGTGGTTAGGATTTTGGGGAGAGGATATTGAGATTGTGGTTTATTTGGGAGAGGATATCGAATTAAATTCTGTTGAGACTCGTTTTTATAACGGGAATGGTCAATGGATTTATGCTCCTAATGAAATAAAAATTGAGTTTATATTGAATGATGGAAGTCGAGCAACAGATAAAATAAATATAGAAAGTCAAGACAATAAGACGTTAGCAAACATAAATTACAAATTTGTAACGCCAAAAAAATTGGATATAAAAGTCAATACAATAATTTTAAAAATCCCAAACTACGGCATTATTCCAGATGGTAAACAAGGCGCAGGACAAAAAGCTTGGACGTTTATTGATGAGATCATAATTAATTGACCTGTCATTCAGAGGAGTGAAACGACGTGAGAATCTCTTTAATTAAATAAAAAACAAATAGATTGCCACGACCTAAAGGTCTCGCAATGACAGATAACAAAAAGTATGCTTTTAGAAATATGCGCAAATAGTTACCAATCTGCAAAAAACGCTCAAACCGCTGGAGCAAAACGTATCGAACTCTGTAGCGAATTATCTATTGGTGGTATCACACCTAGTTATGGATTGATAAAACAAGTCATTGAGGAATTAGATATTGAGACCTTTGTCCTAATTAGACCACGAAGTGGGAACTTCTATTATTCTGATACTGAATTTGAAATTATTAAAAACAACATTAAAATCTGTAAAGACCTAGGTTGTCACGGGATTGTATCAGGCGTTTTAAATGAAGATAAAACTATCGATATCAAAAGGACTCAAGAACTTATAGGATTATCAAAACCACTTCCATTTACATTTCATCGAGCTTTTGATGTCGTTCCTAATCCAGAAGATACTTTAGAACAACTCATCAAATTAGGAGTCCTTAGAGTTTTAACTTCAGGACAGCATCCAAAAGCTATTGATGGATTAGAACATTTGAAAGCACTAAAAGTGCAGGCTAAAAACAGAATTACATTATTAGTTGGAAGTGGTATTAATTCTCAAAATGCTAAACTATTTAAAGATGCTGATTTTGAAGAAATTCACGCATCAGCCTCAGAAGTAAAACATACAGAGTCTTCTGTATATTTTGGAAATACACCTCAAACGGTTTCCAGCATACAAGAAATTAAAGCCATTTTAAAAGCGATTGTAAATGAAGTATAGTGTTTTAGTAATTGTTCTTTTGACCTTAATGAGTTGTCAACCAAAGCATGACACCCCTGTAACTATCTATTTACATGATAATTGGACATTTAAATCAGTAACAGATTCTATTTGGAAATCTGCAACTGTACCTGGTAATGTGCATTCAGATTTATTAGATCACAAACTCATTAAGCATCCTTTTATTGGAGCTAATGAAGATAGTTTACAATGGGTTTCGGAAACTGGTTGGGAATACAAGACTAGTTTTTCAGTGGATAAAGAAACACTTCAGAAAAAACACATAGAACTTAATTTTGAAGGACTAGACACGTATGCATCAGTATTTTTGAATGACAGTTTGATTTTAAATACTAATAATGCGTTTAGAGCATTTAAAGTGGATGCCAAATCTGCTTTAAAACCCGTAAATGATTTACGTATCGTATTTGAGAGAACTTCTATTTCCGAAGAAAAAGAAAAAGCGAAACTAGGTTATCAACTTCCCGAAGGTAATCGGATATTCACTAGAAAAGCACAATTTCAATATGGCTGGGATTGGGGTCCAAAACTCAATATGAGTGGAATTTGGAGACCTGTAACTCTGAGCGCTTGGAATGTTTTTAGAATAGATGACATTTACCTAGAACAACTCGATCTAAACAAGGAATTTGCCCATATGGTAATTAACTTAAAAAATGAGAGTATTATTGAAAACCATTTAGATTATGATATTTACATAAACAATAATCTATATAAAACTTATGAAAACAAAGAAGATAGCAAAGAACGCCATTTTAAACCTTTAGTAGTCTCTATCGAAAACCCAAAACTCTGGTGGCCACATAATTTAGGAGAACCTTATTTATATGACATTAAAGTTGTTGTTCGGGATGATGAAACAATTCTCGATAGTATATCTGTAAAAAAAGGCATCAGAACTATTGAACTCATTACAGAAAAAGACAGTATTGGTGAATCTTTTTACTTTAAAGTCAATGATGTACCCGTGTATGCTAAAGGTGCGAATTACATTCCGCAAAACAGCATGCAAGACAAAGTCACAGACGCTCATTATGAGAAACTTCTAGATGATGTTGTTGACGCTAATATGAATATGTTGAGAGTTTGGGGAGGCGGTATTTATGAGAATGATATATTTTATGATCTCTGTGATGAAAAAGGAATTCTAGTTTGGCAAGATTTCATGTTTGCCTGTGCCATGTATCCTGGTGATGAATATTTTCTTGAAAATGTAAAACAAGAAGCTATTCAAAACGTAAAACGATTACGAAACCACACATCCATTGTCTTATGGTGTGGTAATAACGAAAACTCGGAAGGTTGGCATCGCTGGGGCTGGCAAAAGGACAGAAGTGAGCAAGAAAAAGATGAGATCTGGAGTAATTACCTCAAAGTATTTGATTCTATCTTACCAAATACCATTAATCAACTAACAGATACACCTTACTGGGAATCGTCTCCACGTTATGGACGAGGAAATCCAAAATACAAAACCGAAGGAGACGCTCACGATTGGTGGATTTGGCATGACGCCTATCCTTTTGAGCATCTAGAAGAAAACGTACCACGATTTATGAGTGAGTTTGGGTTTCAGTCGTTTCCTAGCTATGAAGCAATTAGATATATCAACCAAAGTGATTCTATCGAGATTTCATCTGCTGGTTTTAAAAATCATCAAAAGCATGTTCGCGGTTTCGAACTTATTGATGACTACATGCAACGTGATTTTCCTATACCAAAAAATGCAGAGGATTACGTGTACGTGAGTCAGTTATTACAAGCCTACGGTATCACAAAAGGCATTGAAGCACATCGTCGCGCAAAACCTTACAATATGGGAACGCTCTATTGGCAATTAAATGATTGCTGGCCTGCAGTTTCTTGGTCAAGTATTGATTACTTCGGACATTGGAAAGCTTTGCATTATCAGGCTAAAAAGAGTTTTGAGAATGTGCTTATATCACAAACGCTAAAAAATAATATGTTAAACATATATGTCATAAATGATTCTTCGGGATCATTTTACGACATGCTCACTATTAAGATTTCAGATTTCAATGGGAACATACTCCATGAATTCCCTGAAGGTATTGCTATAGAAGGACACTCGAGCGATATCAAATATGTATTAGACTTAACACCTTTTAATCTCAATACAAATGCAATTGTTATAACCAGTTCTATAAAGAATGCTACTTCTAATTTTTTTCTAGTAAAACCTAAAGATCTTAAACTCAAAAAAGCACCAATTGAACAGACAATAACCAAAACTAAAAGCGGATTTAAAATAACTTTAAAGAGTACCACCTTACATAAAAACATATTCCTTTACACAAAAGCAAAAGGTCATTTTAGTGATAACTATTTTGACTTGATGCCTAATGAGAACATCGTAATCGAAATCGAAACGAAAGAAAATACTTTAACTGATTTAAAGATTAAGAGCCTGAATGATTTATTGGATTAATTATTTAACACCTTTTAGCATGCGATCCTTCCCAAAGATATCTTTCTTAAGTTCGATAGCTTTAAAATTACAAGCCTCTAATAACGAAATCATCTCCTCTCCTAGATATTCGTTGATTTCAAAATATAAGACCCCGTTGTCTTTGAGATTAATTTGTGCAAATTCACATATAGCTTTATAAAACTGTAATGGATTCTCATCATCAACAAATAAGGCCAAATGTGGTTCGTTATCGAGAACGTTTGGCTGAATTTCAGCTTTCTCGAGATTACGAACGTAGGGTGGATTGGATACTATCACATCATAATGATGAGATACTGAAACGAGTTCAGCATGACGTGGATTTAAAATATCATCATGAATGAAGTCTATATCGACAGTGTTCAATTCAGCATTTTGTTTCGCAATTATTAATGCCTCTTCGGAAACATCTAAAGCGTAAACTTTTGCGTTTTTAAGATGTTTTGCTAATGAAACAGCAATACAGCCTGATCCTGTACCAATGTCTATAATTTTAAATTGATAGTCTATAGATGACTCTTTATGCGAATCTAAAACCCAACTTACCAACTCTTCAGTTTCTGGGCGAGGAATTAATGTATGCTCGTTTACTTTGAATGGCAATCCGTAAAATTCGGTTTCTCCAATAATGTACTGTATTGGCTTTTGTAATTTTAAATGCGCTAAAGCTTCAAAAAATGGTTGTTCCTCTTTTTTTGTAATGACATATTGAGGATCTAAAACCAGATGGATTCGTTTTAAGTGAAGATAATGTTCAATCAATATGTTGAAAAATGAGTCCACTTCCTCTTTTCCGAAGAGTTCATCCAGCTCCTTATGATATATGACAAGGACATCCTTTAATATCATAACGTCTTTGTCATCCAAACTCCACAAGAATAATGTCCTGTGCTTCCTAAAGGTTCTGTTCTATGCTCAAAACCAAATTCTTCATAAATATGAATTGCAGCTTTAAGTTGTGAAGCCGATTCTAAATAACAAGTCTCATAGCCGAATTTTTTGGCTGCTTGTAAACAGGTTTCAAACATTTTTTTACCAAAACCTTTGCCTCTTACTTTTGGAGAGAAATACATTTTTTGAAGCTCACAAACATTACCATCAAAATCCTTGAGCTGTTTTATTCCTCCTCCTCCAAGAACTTCATTCTCTGTCGCTACAATAAAATACACTTCTTTGTCACCTTGATAAGATTCATACATCAAAGGCGTTTCGGCATCTTCAAAAGCTGTACCTTTTAACGGAATCTTAAATTCTGGAAAACAACCCTTAATTACTGCTTCTATTTGGAGATTATCCTCAGGTTGAATTTCTCTAATAATGATATTATCTTCACTCACTTTATTATCCTATTTTTGTGGTGTGAAGATACAGATAAATCTATTTTAAGACCATGCGTAAACTTATTTTATTATTAACGCTCGCCATTAGCATGATGAGTTGTACTGTAAAAGAAAAACCTGTTTTTATAGGTATCGAGGATATCGAAGTTGTGGATTCTAACTCCAAATCCATTACTCTTACAGCAACTGCTCTTTTTGAAAACCCTAATGATGTAAGCGGAAATTTAAAGAGCGATGATATTTCTATATATGTCAATGATATTAAATTAGCGAAGTTATCTTCAGAAAGTTTTGATGTCCCTGCTCGAAAGGAGTTTACAATTCCGTTAAAAGTAGATATTAGTACAGATAGCATATTAAAAATTAGAGGAACAGAGGCTATTGGATCATTACTAAATAGTTTAATTAACAAGAAAATCAAAGTACAATATAAAGGAGAACTCATTTATAAAACGTTCGGTTTTTCATACACGTATCCTATTGATGAGACCGAAATGGTTAAACTAGACTATTGAACACCCACGAAACCTACATAACACGATGTATAGCAATCGCTAAAAACGGTTTAGGCATCACTGCTCCAAACCCAATGGTTGGAAGTGTTATTGTGCTCAATAACGAAATTATTGGTGAGGGTTACACGAGCACTTATGGTAGTCATCATGCAGAAGTGAATGCTATAAACGCTGTAAACAACAAAGCATTACTCAAAGACGCAACACTTTATGTGACTTTAGAGCCTTGTTCTCACTTCGGAAAAACACCTCCTTGCAGTGATTTGATTATTAAGCATCAAATCGCAAATGTGGTTATTGGCTGCTTAGATGATAATCCGCAAGTTGCCGGAAAAGGAATCGCTAGACTTGAAGCATCTGGCTGCAATGTTACCGTTGGCATCCTAGAAACCGAATGCAAACAACATCACAAACGCTTTTTTACATTTCACAATAAAAAGCGTCCTTATATTATATTAAAATGGGCAGAAACTGCAAATGGCTTTATAGCCCCCATAAATAAAGACGAAAAGAAACCTGTTTGGATTACAAATAAGTATTCTAGACAACTCGTTCATAAATGGCGAGCAGAAGAGCAAGCAATTTTAGTTGGCACGCATACAGTTTTGGAAGATAACCCAAGTTTAACGGTTAGAGATTGGAAAGGAAAGAACCCTACTCGTATTGTTATAGACCGAGAACTGAAATTATCTAAAGCGCATTCCATTTTTAGTATTGATGCTGAAACATTAGTGATTTCTGACCAAAATATTGATTTCAAAAACCCTCTAGCTAAACAGATTGCTATACTGTTGCACTCTAAAGCTATTAACTCTGTAATTATAGAGGGTGGTGCTAAAACGCTTCAAACCTTTATTGATGAAAATCTTTGGGATGAAGCTCGCATATTTACAGGAACAACAACTTTTAAAAACGGAATTAGAGGGCCTGAGTTTCGAGGCAAGCTCATTTCCGAAGAAAAAATAATAGAAGATACTCTACAAATATATGTCAATAATTAAAACCCTAATATTCGATTTTGGTGATGTGTTTATCAATTTAGATAAGCAAGGTGCCATGAACAATGCACTTGAATTATTTAAAGTTGATGAATTACCCGAAGAACTCGTGGCGATGAACACCTTATACGAACAAGGATTGATTTCTACAGAAGAATTCATCGATTTTTATACTGAAAATTTTCCGAAATTATCAAAAAAAACAATTGTTGACACATGGAATAACATCTTAAAAGATTTTCCTGACCACCGATTACAATTTATAAAGCAACTCGCTAAAGACCAAAACTACAAGCTTATTTTATTGAGCAATACCAATGACTTACATATAAGTTGGATCGCAGAAAATATTTCATTTTATGAGGAATTTAAATCCTGTTTTGACAAATTCTACTTATCTCATGAAATAAATTTAAGAAAGCCAAACACAGATATTTATACATTTGTGCTTAAAGAAAACAAACTAAAACCTGAAGAGTGTTTCTTTATTGATGACACCAAAGAGAACACTGAAACCGCAATTTCGCTAGGAATTCACGTTTGGAATATTGACGAAAACCAACAAGATATCGTAGATTTATTTACCATTAACAAAGACTTATTTTGATCTACCTACTACTCAGTATTATTGCATCTACATGTATTTTTATCATTTTCAAATTATTTGACAAATATAAAATCAACACGCTTCAGGCGATTGTGGTTAATTACTTCACTGCTTGTTTATTTGGACTATTCATATACGACAAGCCCATAATTGTTAGTGATATTATAGCATCTCAGTGGATTTATGGCGCTATTGGTTTAGGGTTTTTATTCATCGCTATCTTTAATGTGATGGCTTTGACTGCACAACGCAAAGGACTTTCAGTCGCTTCTGTAGCATCCAAAATGAGCGTAGTTATACCTGTTATTTTTGGGATATATGTGTATAATGAAAGTATTGGTGCTCAAAAGATTATTGGTATCTTGTTGGCACTTGTCTCAGTATATCTCAGTTCTATTAAATCTAAGTCTATTAATAATCCAACCAAGGGGCTTTGGCTTCCCATCTTATTATTTTTTGGATCTGGCGTTATTGATACCTCAATAAAATATATAGAAACGACGTACCTGCCAGAAAACAGTATTCCTATTTTTTCTGCGACTATTTTTGCTTTTGCCTTTATTATTGGATCAAGTATCTTGATTTTAAAAGCGATTAAAAAACCTTTTACATTTCCGAAGAAAACTATTATTGGAGGTGCAGTTCTAGGAATCACAAATTATTTTTCAATCTACTATCTATTAAAAGCACTAAACCATGAAAGTTTAGAAAGCTCTACATTATTCACTGTAAATAATGTAGCTATAGTTATGGCATCAACGATTTTAGGCTTACTTTTTTTTAAAGAAAAAATCTCCAAAATAAATTGGATAGGAATACTATTGGCTATTATCTCTATTGTAATCGTTACTTTAGCATAAATGGAAGTAACAGATATTTATAAAACAATCACAAAACCGTCACCAGAAGTTTTATTTAAAGATAGAAACAGTAAGTTTTTTGGTTATGCGTTTCCTGTAACGTCGGAAGATGATGTGAAACAACATATTGAAGACTTAAAAAAACAACACCATCAAGCTCGACATTGGTGCTATGCTTATCAATTTGGTAAACAGGAACACGATTATGTATTTAGAGCCAACGACGATGGCGAACCAAACAACAGTGCCGGAATGCCTATCTATGGGCAAATACAATCTTTTGAAGTCACCAATCTACTTATTGTGGTTGTTCGTTATTTTGGAGGTACAAAATTAGGCGTAGGCGGATTAATTAACGCATACAGATCTGGGGCGCAAATGGCTTTAGAGGCTTCAAAAATTATAACTAAAACTGTAAACGTTGAATACAGCATCACTTTTGACTACAAAAACATGAATAAAGTGATGAGAATCGTTAAAGAAAAAAATTTAAAAATAATAAATCAGACTTTAGAGCTGAGTTGTGAACTAACAATTTTAGTTCGATTAAAAGAATCGCCATTTATATTTGAAATATTTGACTCCCTTTACGAAATAAACATCAAGAATTTAAACGATTAATTCCGCAGTTTATCTAAAATATAATTTGGACATTTTGTAGGCCGATTCTTCAACATATCAACAAAGACTAAAACAGAATTTCCTGTCGTTAAAATTTCATTCTTTTCATTTAAAATTTCATAATTAAATTCTATTGTTACAGACGGTAATTTCACAAGTGTAGTTTTTACTTTAATAAGGTCGTCATAACGTGCTGGCCTTTTGTAATTTATATTCAATGAAATCACGGGCAACATAACACCACTATCTTCTAAAGCTCTATAAGAAAATCCCATATCTCTAAGCCAACTGGTTCTTCCCATTTCAAAATACTGTGCATAATTACCATGATACACAACTCCCATTTGATCGGTTTCCCCATAACGAACCCTAAATTCTATTTCTGTTTTTTTAGTAAGATTTTCCATAAGTTTTGATATTTTTTTTGTAATTTCGAATGGGATTAAACATGAGGAAAAATTTCTAATTAATCAACACCTTTTGATTTTTTTATTAAGAAATTTGTTCACATATTTGCCATGAAGAATTACTGAGGAGAAATTCACTTTCCTCTTTTTTTTTGCTAACTAATTTATCAACACAAAAATCAACTTAAAGAATGGATGTAACTGCGCAATCGGTTTGGGATAACTGTCTTTCATTTATAAAAGACAATATACAGCCACAAGCCTATAAAACTTGGTTTGAACCAATAGTAGCAGTTAAGCTTACTGATAATGCGTTGAGTATTCAAGTCCCTAGTAAATTTTTCTACGAGTGGTTAGAAGAACACTATGTTAAAATCTTAAAAGTAGCACTTACAAAACAAATAGGTGCATCTGCAAAATTGGTATACGTTATCAAAATGGAAAACACCTATGGTAACAAACAACCGTTTACTGAAAAGATTCCGAGTTCTAACCGTGGTGCTTTAAAATCTCAAGAGGTAGATGTCCCATTAAACAATAGAAGTCCTGAGTTAAAAAACCCATTTGTAATTCCTGGAATTAGAAATGTAAAAATCGAATCTCAACTCAATCCTAATTATAGTTTCGAAAATTTCCTAGAAGGCGATTCTAATCGCTTAGCACGAAATGCTGGATTAGCAGTAGCGAACAAGCCTGGCGGAACTTCATTTAATCCACTACTCATTTTTGGTGGTGTAGGTTTAGGAAAAACACATTTAGCGCATGCTATTGGTGTTGACATTAAAGATAAGTACCCAGAAAAAACAGTATTATATATTTCTGCGGAAAAATTCACACAACAATATATTGATTCTGTAAAAAAGAATAATAGAAACGACTTTATACATTTTTACCAAATCATTGATGTACTCATTATTGATGATGTTCAATTTTTATCTGGAAAATCAGGTACTCAAGACGTATTCTTTCACATATTCAATCATTTGCACCAAAACGGAAAGCAAGTCATATTAACAAGTGACAAAGCTCCTGTTGACATGCAAGACATAGAGCAACGTTTATTATCTCGTTTTAAATGGGGACTTTCTGCAGAATTACAAAGCCCAGATTTTGAGACAAGAGTATCCATTCTTAAAAACAAACTATATCGTGATGGTGTAGAAATGGAAGATGACATTATTGAATATGTTGCAAAGCATATCAAAACTAATGTTCGTGAATTAGAAGGTGCAATTATATCTCTAATCGCTCAATCATCTTTCAATAAAAAGGAGATCACAATTAATCTTGCAAAAGAAATCGTTGAGAAATTTGTTAAGAATACAAAACGCGAGGTCTCTATTGATTACATCCAAAAAGTAGTTTCAGATTACTTCCAAATGGATGTAAGCACATTACAATCTAAAACAAGGAAGCGTCATATTGTGCAAGCCAGACAATTAGCAATGTTTTTTGCTAAAAAATACACTAAAGCATCTTTAGCTAGTATTGGTTCTCAGATAGGCAAACGTGATCATGCAACCGTACTTCACGCTTGTAAAACAGTAGATAACTTATCTTCTACTGACAAACAATTTAGAAAATACGTAGAAGACTTATCTAAAAAACTATCGCTTTAAATTATTACAATGACAAGTATACTAATGGTCTGCTTAGGCAACATTTGTCGCTCTCCATTAGCACATGGTTTATTAGCGTCTAAACTTCCAGATGATTCTTTTTATGTTGACTCTGCTGGTACTGCAGATTATCATATTGGAAACTTGCCAGATCACAGATCAATAGCAGTTGCCAAAACACACAGAATTGATATCTCTACTCAAGAAGCGAGACAATTTAGGATTTCAGATTTTGATACATTTGATTATATCTATGTCATGGATCATTCAAATTTTGAAACTATTGTAAAACTCGCAAGACAAACAAATGATATTAGTAAAGTCAAACTAATTCTTGAAGCTGACACGTCTATTACAGATAAACGTGTCCCTGACCCTTACTATGGAGATCATTATGGGTTTGAAAGGGTTTTCACCCTTTTAGATAACGTTACAACTATTATTTCCAAGCAGCTTTTAAGTAAATGACCGCTACAAGCACTAGAATTATTGACTGCTTTTTTCGTATTTTGTAAAAAAAATGCCCAAATCCAAGAAAAATGAAACTATTTACTGCGCGATTAGCGTCATGTTTTATGTCGCTAACTTTTGCACAAGACATCTCAATAGAATCTTTTGCTCCCGGCCTATCAAATCCAGTTAACTTTAAGCACGCAGGAGATGACAGACTTTTTGTAACAGAAAGACGTGGAACAATAAAAGTTATTAATGCTGATGGCTCTGTAAACGCATTCAGCTTTTTAAACATTGACGACAGAGTGACTAACTCTGGCTCAGAACAAGGCTTACTCGCTATGGCTTTTCATCCTAATTATACCAGTAATGGATTCTTTTACGTCAACTACATAGACCATAATGAGGATACTGTAATTTCACGATTTACACGAAGCTCAATTAATGTTGCAGATCCCAATTCGGGAGTAATACTCTTAAATATTGTTCAACCTTTTGTCAAGCATAATGGTGGAAATATGCACTTTAGACCTGATGGTTATATGTACATAACTTTAGGTGATGGTGGCGCAGTAGGCGATCCTGAAAATCGCGCTCAAAGTTTAAATACCCTATTAGTAAAAATATTTAGAATTGATGTAGATGCTACAGAAATGGGTAGTTATGACATCCCATTAGACAATCCTTTTTTTGGAGATACTGCTGCATTAGGCGAAATGTGGGCCTATAAGCTAAGAAACACTGGGAACTTTTATTTTGATAGAACTACAGGTGATTTATGGTCTGCAGATGTGGGAGATAGTCAAATTGAAGAAATCAACAAAGTTGACGCTCCTTCTACTGATGGAGAAAATTATGGATGGAAATGTTTTGAAGGTAATTCTACTTTTGTTAGTCAAACCAGTTGCAGCACAATAACTCATAAAGCACCTGTAACACAATACACACACAGTAGTACTGGTGAATGCTCAATTACTAGGGACTATGTGTACAGAATCCCTATACAAACCACGTTACAAGGCTTATATTTTTTCGTAGATTCTTGTAACGATAGTATCGGTTTTGCCGAAGGAGCAACACCTCGTAATTATGATATATCTTTTATAGAAAACTACTCAGAGTTTAGCATCTCTGCTTTTGGAGAAGACATCAATGGAGAATTATATAGACCAAGTTTGTTTCAAGGTTCTCTTTTTAAATTAAAAGATGTTGATCTAAGAGTCCAAGATCAATCTGTTACTAAAAGAAATATGTTTCCAAACCCAGTAAAAGGTGTTTTAACTTTTGACGCCGTTAGCACATCAAATCAAATAGAATCCATTACCATTCACGACACTCAAGGGGAACTAATTGCAACGCACTCTAATTTTGAAGAGCAATTAATTACTATTCCTACAACATCTTTAACTACTCGTTTTCACATTGTGGAAATCAGTAACTCAAAAGGTGATAGAAGTATAAGAAAACTTATTGTAAAGTAATACTGTAAAATAATTATGAAGAATAACTTCGGAAAACTATATCTCATCCCAACGCGTCTTGGCGATAATCCACCTTTAGAAGTCTTACCTATTTCAGTAAAAAAAATTATTGAAATGGTAGACGATTATATTGTTGAGAATGAGAAAACTGCTAGAGGGTTTATAAAAAAGGTCGATTCTAGAAAACAACAATCAATTTTAAATTTCAAGATTTTAAATAAATATACCCAACCCGAAGAAACTCAAAATTTTCTTGATGACTGCAAAAATGGAAAACCAATGGGATTGCTTTCCGAAGCCGGTTGCCCTGGAATTGCAGACCCTGGAGCCGATATTGTAAAACTAGCTCATGAAAATAACATTCAAGTTGTACCCTTAGTAGGACCTTCATCAATCGTTTTAGCATTGATGAGCTCTGGAATGAACGGACAATCATTCGCATTCAACGGGTACATCCCAATAGATAAATCTGAACGTAAAGCAACACTTAAACGTTTAGAGCGCTTATCATTTGAACAAAACCAAACACAACTATTTATAGAGACTCCGTATCGCAATAATAAAATCATAGAAGATATTTGTGCAACACTAAGCCCAAATACCAGAGTTTGTATTGCGTGTGATATTACATTACCCACAGAATACATTAAAACGATGACTGTAAATGAATGGAAACACGCTAAAGTGGATCTACATAAACGACCTGCCATTTTTGTGATTCACAAAGATTGATAAACGGCTTATATCATATATACGTATTATTTTCACTAAACCATAATTGATTAATTTATAGTTTAAAAAGCTGATTTCATTTTCAAACATTACATAATTTATTAGCATGAAACACCTTAACAACGATTAGACCAAATGATTAGATTAATTACAATTGACGATATAATTGATACTTTTTTAAAAGGAAAACAAAGGGGTTGGGACTTTATAATATCAAAGTTTACATTCTCTAATTCATCGAGAACCAAAAGCGCCTTTAATAAAACTTCAAAATTGAGTTCTAATTGGTGGATTATCCCCTCTGTTCAAGAAAGAAGGAATTTAAAAATGACTGGAAATCCAGATCTTAATTATAAGCAGTTTCTAATGCAATACATTTTAAACGACAGAACTAATCTAAAGTTACTTTCTTTGGGCAGTGGAACTTGTCAACATGAAATGGAATTGGCTTTTTATGATAATTTTGAAAAAATAACTTGTGTTGATTTATCAAAAGAAAGAATTGATACCGCAATTAAAAATGCAAAATCAAAAAACCTAAATAACATTGAATTTATCTGTTCAAACATCGACAAATTTCAATTTAAAAATAACCACTACGATGTTGTTCTTTTTAATTCGTCTCTTCACCATTTTAAAGATGTAGAAAATTTATTAATTAAAAATATTAATAACTGTTTAACTGATTCTGGTTTACTAGTTATCAATGAATATGTTGGCCCGAATAGATTACAATTCCCTAAGCATCAAATTAAAGCAATTAATGACGCTCTTAACACAATTCCAAAAAAATTTAAAAAGCGTTATAATTCAAGCGTCATAAAGGAAAACTTTTATGGCTCTGGAGTTTTAAGAATGGTAATAGCAGATCCTTCAGAATGTGTAGATTCAGCAAATATAAAGCCGACTATTCATAATCATTTTGATACTATTATTGAAAAGCCTTATGGTGGAAATATACTAATGAACGTTTTAAAAGACATTTCGCATCATTTTGTAGACTTAAATGATGAAAAACAGGAACTACTAATGCATCTATTTAAATTTGAAGATGACTATTTAGACGATAACGCGTCAGATTTTTTATTTGGTGTTTATAAAAAACAAGAGATGAAAATAAATTAGTAGTAATAAAAAAAGCAGAAAAATTAATTGAATAGATTTTCTGCTTTTTTTTAATTTACTAAATTTTAAATCTATCCTTACAAAACAGCCTTAGCCTTCTTATCTGCTTCAATAAAAGAAGTATCATATCCAGAAAACTTCATCATGTAATAACGTACAGAAGAGCCATAGGCATCAGATACATTTTTACGACCATAGCTTCTTAAAAACTTTTTCACACTTCCGGGTCCCGCTAAATGAGCTGCTGCTATAATTCCAGACTCAGTAACTTCAACACCAGCAATTGTTTTACCTTCAAAACGTTTAATATCTTTTCTAAGAATCCACTTATTACGCTCTGCATTTGCTAAAAACGCTTTTTCTTGAAGTTTTGGGTTATATAAAAACTGATTTGGATTGTAAATCCCAATAAGCTTTAGGGTTTCTGCTCCAAATTGATATTTACCTAAATACCCCAGAGTATTTACAGTAAAATAATTTCCTCGAGACTCTTTAAAAGCTAAAGCTTCTTTAAAACCTATGTAGGATTTTCCTAAATGAGGAAAATAAACAAAAGAGGATTGAAATGGGTTTGCTAATTGAATTTGATTTATATGGTGACTATCGTCAAGACGAGCCATATCATAATTAAGGTTTAAACCTTTAGTAGAGTAAACCTCAATATTTAATGATTCTTGAGGTTTCAATGCCAAGTTAAGCAAGGCACAAATTGCTATTGGTATAATGAGATAATTTTTTACTTTTTTTATCATAAAAGCTAGTTTTCTTTAAGACTAAATGTTTCCTAAACTGTCCTAAAATTTCAGCATGCAAATATACGACTTTTTTCAACATATTGGAAATAAGCTGTTAAACTGTTGTTAAAAGTAGACATAGTGGAGCTTAACGCCATTTTCTTGGTCGAATGAAATGGTTGGAGCTGGTACTTTAATCACGTTCAAAACGTCAAAAACAGTTCTTAACAACCTAGACTTTGTCTGTAACCTACTCAAATCCACATCCAAACTGAGATAGAATTGACGTCTCCTATTTTGAGGCATCATTAAGCCATTAATATCTTCCGTAATACCGGTTAACATACCTTCTGCTCCGTAACCAAATGCTAGGTTAATCCACTTAGGAATTTCGCTGGATTTAAAAAAAGAATTAACGTTAGCACTTAGCCAATAAGTTTGTCCGTTGTAATCTTTTAAAACCTCCTCCAAAAGTCCATTTCCTAATTTATCAGGACGCTGCTTTGCGAATTGCGTTTGATGAAATGAGTATTTAAGTGAAATACGTTGCTCACTCCAAAGCAACTCTTGACCAACATACAATCCTGTTCCTGCAGCATTAGCACCCATATCAGACCATGAAAAACCCCATTCCTGTGAATACCCATCAAAAACCTCAATTACAGTTAAAAAACCAAAACCTAAAGTCGCTCCATAAATAAGCTGGTCGTTTTTACTAGCTCCAGCCCAATTAAAAGTGTTAGCTGCTATTCTAGTGAGTTGGTAAGCAGAAAACACATGACCAATCTTATCCATTTGTAACCACTCATCAGCATCGTTAATTGTTTTAAATTTTGACCGTTCAAAATCTGCGTACCATAGTTGATCAAGACCAATTAAAGTAAAAGAAGCCAAAGAGGCTTGCGTAATAGCAACAGTATTTCTTCGAGAAGTGTTAAGTGTGTCACTTGGTTTTAAAAATAAATTCAATTTAGACTGTGCCCCAATAGCTGTTGGCAGAGACTGCGACTGCAGCTGTAAACTGATAAAAAAAAGCATTAAATAACTGATAAATAGAACCGTATAACGCCCCATTGTATTTACTTATTAATCCCTTGAGACGATAAATAGCTATGATATTCTCTGGCATTTACATTATGCTGACTTAACGTTTTAGCAAACTTATGAAAGCCGATTTTTTTCGCATTAGCGGCAAAATACAAGTACTTATGCTTTTCAAAATTAAGCACTGCATCAATAGCAGAGACATCTGGCATAGCAATTAAACCTGGTGGTAAACCTGAATTCATATATGTATTATATGCTGATTTAATATCCTTATGTTTATTAAGCACGCGTTTAATTATCGTGTTTTTATATTCTGGTAATTGATAAGCTGCAAATTTTAAGGTTGGATCTGCCTGTAAGGGCATTCTTATTCTTATTCTATTCATATAAACTCCAGCAATTCTAGGTTGCTCACTAGCTTGCTTTGATTCTTCGTGAACAATAGACGCTAAGGTCATAACCTCATCTCTAGTTAAGCCAATAGCCTTTGCCTTGGCAGTTCTACTATCATTCCAAAAACGTTTATATTCTTTTAACATGCGATCTCTAAAACTCTTGGCAGAAGTATTCCAGAAAAATTCGTAGCTATTTGGTATGTACATACCAAGTGCCGTTTTTGATGTAAATCCGCTAGATTTTAAAAATTCAGGGTCTGTCATCGCATTTAAAAGTGACACACTATCTGCTTCAATTTGAAAACTAATACGACCCGCTAATTTTGATAATTTTTCTTGATTATTGAAAGCAATTTGAAGCGGTACGTTTTTACTACGAATAGAATTAATAATATCATTATTACTCATTCCCTTTGCAATTACAAAACGCCCAGCCTTAAGATTAGTCGTGTATTTTTTTTGAGTCGCAAGTGCATCAAAAGCTTCAATATCAATTAAAAGCGGCTCTAATTGCTCTCTAACCTCAGCATATTTTGCGTTAGAAGGCACAAATATATAAGCTTCGTTGTTATTGAACGCTGTATTTGGAACAAGCATCGCATTATAAATATAATAGCCAAAAATCCCAGCTACGACTAGACCAATGATGGCAATTGCCCAAAGTATTTTTTTAATGTACATTTAATATAGATTGTAATAAGTATTCATTTTTATAAGAACCATCGACGTAGTTCCAGTCTTTTTTTAATCCTATGACTTCAAAACCTTGATTTTTAAACAACTTTAAACTGTGTTCATTATCTTCAGAAACATTACAATACAATTGATGTAGGTCCAAATATGATTTACAATAGCCCGTTAATAATTGAAGCGCTTCTTTTCCGTAGCCTTTTTGCCTGTTTGCAGAATCCTTTATTAAAATTCCAATACCAGCTCGTCTATTTTTAAAATCGAAGTCAAACACATCAATCACACCAACCGCAACATCATTATAATCGCAAATCACCAATCGCAACTGCTTCACTTCATAAATATCTTTATGTGCTTGTTCTAGATATTGTTTTATTAAAAACTTAGAATAAGGCGTAATCGTATTGCTAATCTCCCAAATATCCTGATTATTTTCAATCTCATGAATAAAGTCAAGATCTTTGGGCTCTAAAGCTCTCAAATAAACATGTTCACCATTTAATGTTATCATTATAGTATGCCTTTAAAAACTTGAGTTGCTGGACCAATAAGCCAAATATTTTTATAACCAGTATCAGTATTTTCAAAAGACACTTGTAAATCACCACCTTCAGTTTGAAGTGTGATTTGATTCTTTTCTGTCTCTCCTATATAATTCATAGCCAAAGCCACAGCTGTAACGCCTGTACCACAAGACAAAGTTTCATCTTCAACTCCGCGTTCATAAGTTCTTACTCTAAATTTTTCTTCGGAAATTTTAGAAACAAAATTAATATTGCTTCCTGCTTCATTATAAGGAGCGCCTCGTCTAATTTGTCTTCCGAGGAACTTAACATCAAAATCTGATAAATTAGCTTCCATTTGAACATGATGCGGAGAACCTGTATCTAAAAACACATGCGTTTTATGATCTTCTACCGTAATTACATCTTGCATTTGTAAATGTACCAATACGTCAGTTATCGTTGCTTTGTGGATGCCATCAATAGCTTCAAAAGTTGCTTCATTTTTTATAACACCCAAAAAATTAGCAAAAGCTACGATACAACGTCCGCCATTACCACACATAGAACTTTCGTTTCCGTCGGCATTAAAATATACCATCTTAAAATCACAAGTATTATGGTTTTCTAATAAAATTAAACCATCTGCACCAACACCAAATCGTCTATCACACAAAAATGCGATACGCTTAGTATTGTTCTTATCAAAGACTTGCTGACGATTATCAATCATCACAAAGTCATTTCCTGTTCCCTGATATTTATAAAAAGTAAGATTCATAAGTTTCACAAATATAGGAATAATCAATCGAAAATCGGACTGTTAAATGAGCGTTAATAGTGACGTTAAAAATCGTTAAAGTTGAGTTGTGGGCTCAATAATTAGTTAATTTTAATCGTTAACCTTTTGTATAACAACTAAAACCTAATAACTAATGAAAAAGATTTTAACTTTAGTATTTGTATCTGTTTTAGGTGGAATAATTTCATTGTCTGCCTACACTCTTTTTTTAGAAAAAGAACAAAACATAACCATTGAAAACTCGCAAGAGCTACCGTCATTTTTGAACGCGAATTATAACGTAAAGACATCCAACATGTTAAACGCCAATGTCACAGATTTCACATTAGCAGCAGAAAACACAATTCACTCTGTGGTGCACGTCAAAAACACAGCAACGGTTAGTGGTGGTCAAACTTTACAGGATTTAATTTATGGTCGTAAAGGAAGACCTAAAACTCAAGTAGGAACTGGAAGTGGCGTCATCATATCGCCAGATGGCTATATTATTACCAACAATCATGTTATTGCTGGGTCTAAGACAATTTCAATAACACTAAATGACAATCGTGTTTATGATGCTGTTGTCATAGGAACTGACGAAAAAACAGATATCGCGCTTTTAAAAATTGAAGCAGAAAGTGAGCTACCAGCCATAGAGTTTGGTGACTCAGATACTGCTAAAGTTGGCGAATGGGTTTTAGCAGTTGGCAATCCATTTAATTTAACCTCTACGGTTACAGCAGGAATTATAAGTGCAAAAGCACGGGACTTATCTGGTAGAAATTCACAGTCGTTTATTCAAACAGACGCAGCTGTAAATCCAGGAAACTCTGGAGGTGCTTTGGTAAACTCTACTGGACAACTTATAGGTATTAATACAGCGATCTCTTCGCAAACCGGTTCTTATATTGGATATTCATTTGCTGTGCCAAGTAATATTGCTAAAAAAGTAATCCAAGACATTATAGAATACGGTGATGTGCAGGAAGGTATTTTAGGTGTTTCTATTCTAAATAGAAACTCTAGAGAAGCTTTAGAAAAAGGGATTAATGAAATTGAAGGTGTTTATGTATCTGGAGTTGAAGAAAAATCTGGAGCAAAAAAGGCAGGGATTAAAAATGGTGATATCATTATAAAACTGGATAATATTGAGGTCTCTAAGTTTTCAGATTTAAGCGGTTATTTAAAAACTAAGCGCCCTAATGACGTTGTTAATGTTGAAGTTCTCAGAGATAACCAAATTAAATCCATACCTGTGACGCTTTCAAAAAGTGACATTATAAGTGTTGATTTTATTGATATGGAGTTACGCAACCTTCCGCAGAAATTTAAAACAGCAACAGATATCAATGAAGGGGTTGTAGTGCAGACTAATAAAAATAAATACTTATATACGAAATTAGGGATTAGACCAGGCTATATAATTACTGGTATTAACAATATCTCGATTAAAACACTAGAAGATATTTCGGCCTTTGTTGCAAAATATGGTAGCAACGCGCAAGACGAAATTTTTAAACTAGAATATATGAATACCAATCTAGAACGAAAAGAAGTAATATTTGAATAGTAGTAATTGGTTAGTGTTAAAACCCCTTTAGGATGTAATATTTTGAAGGGCTTTTTATTTTAAAAACATACTACGAAAACGTTTGAAATATAGTATTTTTGCCAAAATTTTAAACAACACAACACTAAATTAAATACAATGGGTTTTAACGGAACTTACGAAAAAGAACTTGCTTTTCAAGCAGATCGAAGACGAGCTACAGTAGAATTTATTAAAATTGTTAGCGACCTTTGGTATGATAAATCAATAGAATTGGTGCTTTTTAGAAACCAATTAATTGATCGCAATGTGAGCGAAATTTTAAATCTTCACGAATATGCTGGAGAATTTGTACAAAAGCCAATCTCTATTTTTGATTCTGTAGAAATTGCTCAAGCTATTTTAGCTTTAGACATGCCTCCAGCAAAATTGGATATTGGAAAGCTAACTTATGAGTTTCATTTAGAAGATGAAACGTATAGTAATGCTACTGCTTTTGTAGCTGTTAAACTAAAAGATGCAAAGAAAAATAAGGCTATAGAACCAAAAGACGTTGTTCTTTATGGTTTTGGTAGAATTGGACGTTTAGTTGCTAGAGAATTAATGACGAGAATGGGTAAAGGTAGCCAGTTAAGATTAAGAGCTATTGTTACTCGTGGTTCTATTGATGAAACCGTTTTAGAAAAACGAGCGTCTTTATTGCGTAATGATTCTGTTCATGGCGATTTCTCTGGAACTGTAACTGCAGATGTTAAAAATAATGCCCTTATTATTAATGGGACAACTGTTAATATTATTTCTGCAAATGCTCCAGAAGACATTGACTATACAAAATACGGAATTAACAATGCTCTAGTCATTGACAATACTGGTGCTTTTAGAGATGATAAAGCTTTGAAAAGACATTTAAAATCTAAAGGTGTCGATAAAGTATTATTAACTGCTCCTGGAAAAGGCGTACCTAATATTGTTCATGGTGTTAACCACCTAGAACATAATCCTGATAAAGTCCATATATTTTCTGCTGCATCATGCACAACAAATGCTATAACGCCAGTTTTAAAAGCGATGGAAGATACGTTTGGTGTCATTAGTGGTCATTTAGAAACGATTCATGCTTACACGAACGATCAAAATTTAGTAGATAATTTTCACAATAAATATCGTCGTGGTAGAGCTGCTGCACTCAACATGGTTATTACAGAAACAGGTGCAGGTCAAGCTGTTACCAAAGCACTACCTTCATTTGAAGGTAAACTTACGTCTAATGCCATTAGAGTCCCTGTTCCTAACGGATCTTTAGCAATACTTAATTTGGAGTTGGAGAAAGAGACTTCTGTAGAAAGTATTAATACCATCATGAAAAAATATGCTCTTGAAGGAAATCTTGTAGAGCAAATTAAATATGAAATGAATGACGAGTTAGTTTCTAGCGATATTGTGGGTTGCTCTGCTCCTGCTATTTATGATAGTAAAGCGACAATTGTTCGTAAAGATGGAAAAAATGCGATTCTTTATATTTGGTATGATAATGAGTATGGCTACAGCCATCAAGTGATTAGATTAGCAAAGTATATTGCTAAGGTGAGACGTTTTGCGTATTACTAATCTTAAGTATAAATTTATTTTTAAAATCCCATTTGATAAAAATGGGATTTTTTTATGTTTTGAAGCAACCTTTTCGCAATTGTTGCATCTATACAATATAAGAAAAACTCAATGACATGAAATTAAAACCCATTGCAACACTACTTTTAGGTTGCAGTCTATCATTTCAATCATGCTGGCTCTCTGATACGGCAGATGATTTTCCTCCACAAATTCAGGATTACTATGAACCTGTGACGATGGTAAGATCAGAATTTGACACTACTACCACGTTACAAACTACTGCAGAAGTGATTGTGAATTCAGGGAAAATTTATGTGAAAGATAATTTCATATTTATTAATGAGCGTAATAAAGGGTTTCATATTATTGATAATACAGATCCTACAAATCCGCAAAATATCGCGTTTCTTAATGTTCTGGGGTCTTCAGATTTGACGATTAAAGGAAATTCTGTATACGTGAATAATGCGACCGATTTATTAGCGCTAACATTAGATGCACAAGCGGGCACTATGGAGATTACCAAACGTGTACCTAATGCTTTTCCGCAGTTAACATCACCATTTGGAAATGTGTACTATGGTGCTAATGAGAACGAAGTCGTTGTAGACTGGATTTTCAAAGGTAATAATAACTAATACCATCTCAACTTTATAATAATAAAATGAAAACATATATACTTATACTTTTAGCGGTTATCACTTTTAGTTGTGTTTCAGATTCAGACTCAGGGCTTTCCCAAAACGCTAACGAAGTAGGCCAATCAGGCTCTTTAGCTCGTTTCACCACCTATAACGATTACCTTTATACCGTTGATAATTCAAAACTTAATGTCTTTAGTATTACTGATAGAGAAAACCCAGTAAAAGTCAATGAGATCGTCATTGGATTTAATATTGAAACCTTATTTAATTATAAAGAGTTTCTATACATAGGTTCACAAAACGGAATATTTATTTACAGTGTAAAAACCCCTGAGGAGCCTCAATATCTATCTGAGGTGCAGCACTTCACAGCTTGTGACCCTGTCGTCGCAAATTTCACGCATGCCTTTGTTACGTTGCATACTGACATTGGTTGTAGAACAAATATTAACGTACTAGAAATATATGACGTTAATGATGTTTTTATTTCTAGAAGAAATCTAACAAAACCTATTGATTTAGGTCTATATGGTGATTATTTAATCGTTTGTGATGATGACGTTAAGATCTTTGACATTTCAGATATAGAAAACACGACGCTTGTACATTCTATAAGTAGAGATGCTTTTGATGTTATTATAAATAATAATAATAATAATAATACCCTCATTTTAATTGGAGCCGACGGACTTTACCAATACAGTCTCAATACTAACAATATTCAAAATACAGAAGAGTTAAGTACGATTAACATCTAATAATTCATTTCATTCGTATATAATGTATATTAATTAGCCTCACATTTTGTGAGGCTAATTAATATACTATTGTTGCTATAAATTATTATATTGCCAATTATTAATTAGCTATTAATTTTCAACCAAACCAAAATGAACTTTTTTAAAACGCTTTTATTCACAGTATTAACATTTTTATTATTTTCTACATCAAATGCTCAAAACGTCAATGATGATGAAAAACTATCCTTAAACAGCGGCACTATAGACAATCAATTTGAATATGTCATTAGACGCTCTAATAGTTGGCAAGATTATAAAACCGTAAAAAAAACATGGTTATATGCGCTTAAAGCACATACTATAGATTCTCTTAAAGCGGTTCATAAAGACCTAAATGATACGCAAGATATTGTAGAAACGCAAGCCAAAGAAATTGAAGGTTTAAAATCTAATCTATTAAATACTAAAACGAGTTTAGATAATACTATCGCCGAAAAAGACAGTATGGAGTTATTTGGAATGCCAATGTCAAAACCAAATTACAGCTTAACACTATGGAGTATCGTTGGTGTACTATCTGTATTATTACTGTTCTTTATATATAAATTTAAAAGTAGTAACTCTATTACAAAACAGGCCAATACAAGTTTATCTGAGATAGAAGAAGAATTTGAAGAGCACAGACGTAATGCTTTAGAGCGTGAGCAAAAAGTGAGACGTCAATTACAGGACATGATTAACGAGCAGAAAAAGGCTTAGTTAAATAACTGTTCTTTTTTAGATGTCATTCCGAGGAATTTTTAAAAACGAAGGAACCTCATAATATCAATAAAAATCTGTAATTTTAATTACAGATTTTTTTTATGACTATAACACACGCAAAACTCCAAGATTTAAACTATTTAGCAGTATTATTTGATGACTATCGCACATTTTACAAACAAGACTCCAACATTGAAGCTGCCAAACGTTTTTTAAAACAGCGTATGGTTAAGGATGACTCCATCATTTATATAGCTTATGATAATGATGAAGCTATCGGGTTTACGCAATTGTATCCCTTATTTTCATCAGTTTCTATGAAACCCATGTATATACTTAATGATCTATTTGTGAGTTCGACATATCGCGGACAAGGCGTTGGTGAAGCTTTAATTAATCGTGCTAAACAATTATGCAAATCAGAAAACAATAAAGGTCTCGCCATTCAAACTGCTTTTGATAATCCTGCGCAGCACTTATATGAGCGATTAGGCTTTATAGAGGATACCGATTTACAATTTCTTTGGAGTAACATATAAAATAACAGCTATGAAGTTTAAACACATTTACCTCCTACTTGCCATATTAGGATTGATTTACACATGGTATTTCAATATTCAGTTTTACCTAACGGAATCGGATACGTCTATAACAAATTTTATAGCTCTGACTAAAACGACACTTCCAGCGCAATCTATAATTGCCGATATCACAGTCGTCCTTATTACATTCTTAGTCTGGATGGTTTACGAGTCTCTAAAACTGAAAATACGATTTTGGTGGATTGCAATTCCGCTGACCTTTTTAGTAGCTATTGCATTTAGCTTTCCTTTGTTTTTGTATATGAGGGCTAATCGATTGGAGAAAATAAAATTAGAAAGCTTAGATTTAATTTAACAACTCAAAAGAGAGTTTAACTAGGTAATATCATATTTCGTTTTTAGTTCAATTTATAATTAACTTATCTTTGCATCCCATAAATAACTACTCATGCGTATAGACATCATAACTGTATTACCCGAATTACTAAAGAGCCCGTTTGAAGCCTCCATTTTAAAACGCGCTATTGAAGCTAATTTGGTTAGTGTACATTTTCACAACCTGAGAGATTTTGCTACAGGTGGATACAAAGCTATTGATGATACACAGTTTGGCGGAGGCGCTGGTATGGTGATGATGGTAGAACCTATAGATAAGTGCATAACAAAATTACAAAGTGAACGTGATTACGATGAGATTATTTATATGACACCTGATGGTGAACGTCTTAATCAAGGTATCGCAAATCAAGTATCACTCAAAGAAAATATTATCATTCTCTGCGGTCATTATAAAGGTGTAGACCAAAGAGTTCGTGATCGATTTATAACTAGAGAAATTTCAATTGGTGATTATGTATTATCTGGTGGCGAATTAGGAGCTGCAGTTTTATGTGATGCCATAATAAGATTAATACCTGGTGTTTTAGGTAATGAGACTTCTGCGCTGACAGATTCTTTTCAAGATGGCTTGCTAGCGCCTCCTATATATACGAAGCCCAGAGAATATGATGGTATGAAAGTTCCTGAAATTTTATTTAGCGGAAATTTTCCTAAAATTGAAAAATGGCGAGAAGATCAGGCCTATGAGAGAACTAAGAGAATTCGGCCAGATTTATTAGATGATTAAGCTCTTAAACAGGAATAATATGCTAGAATCTTCTGAATACTTATTTACTATTAGTTCAATCCTTCACTATCTAGCATTAGCGTTAGTAACTATTGCAAGTGTTTCAATTTTTACAGAAAAAGAACTTTGGGAACAACTATAATTCTGATAGGAGCTATTGTATCCATCATAACAATAATAGTAAGTGTTAGCGTAAATCTATACTCATTTGATAATGAATTTGAAACTATGATGAACGTTAGAAGAAGTGTCGCGATATTATCTAGTATTTCTTATGGATTGTTTTGTTTAGGCTTATTCATTTTCGCGACTAGTGATTTAAAAAGAATTGAACTCTAAAAACTGAACTATCTATTTTAAGAATTATTCGTGTATAATTATAATATTAATTGGGCTCTCATTATTGCCTAGCAATTGAAGCGACATCCTTTTAGGCCATTTCGAGTAATAAATAGCATTATAACGAGAACACTAAAAAGACAAAGCGAAAAACCTAACCTATGAAGCCCAAAAACCGGATAATGAAACACACAAACTACGAGATAAAAACTTTTTACTTTTTACTTATAACTTTTTAACTATATTTGCAGCCACTTTTGGATTAACCTCTGGCGAGAATCGCGAATGTTGATTTGAAACAACCATTATAAATAGAATAAAATGAGTTCTTTAGTAAAATTTGTACAAGACGAATTTGTAACAAAAAAAGATTTTCCAGAATTTGGAGCTGGTGATACGTTAACAGTGTATTACGAAATTAGAGAAGGTGAAAAAGTACGTACACAATTTTTTAAAGGTGTAGTATTACAAGTTAAAGGAGCTGGTTCTTCTCAAACATTCACAATTAGAAAAATGTCTGGGACAGTTGGTGTAGAGCGTATCTTCCCAATCAATTTACCTGCACTTCAAAAAATTGAAGTTAACAAGAGAGGTAAAGTTAGAAGAGCAAGAATCTTTTACTTTAGAGGTCTTACTGGTAAGAAAGCTAGAATTAAAGAAGTTAGAAGAAAATAATTTTCTACGTCATACATATTATAAAGCCTTGACATTTAATTGTCAAGGCTTTTTTATATCTTAACGTTATCAACAAAAGTTAATAAGTACGGTTCATAAGATGTGAATATCTAAACCACCTATAAATTGGTAATCCTTTAGTAAAAACATATTTTTACTAAACAATTAACAACAAACGTAGTTTGTTTTTAAATTTACTTTTAAATTAATGTTAAATTGTAATAAAGAAACGTTCTTTATATTAGATAAAGTTTTTTGAGATTTTAGAAAAAACAGGTGTAAGCATGTAACTATAAAATCATGAAGTTTAAAATAAATAGCATGTGCAAACAGGTAATATAGTTTTAAACGGAAAGCTCAGAAAAAGTAGCAGAATCGAAAGTGAATGTGAAAAGGAAAAGCAATGTGTATTCAAAAATCAAATACGAAAGTGACTGATAAAAAAGATACACATCAAGAAAAACAATCTAAACCGAAGCCTAGTAATAACAAGTCAATGCATTTTGAAAGTTATGAACCGTTTCATTGATTTAGTAATACTTGAATCGAAAAAGACACAAGAACATTAGTTTAGTTGTCTAAACTTTAGCAGTAATGTTAAATAGATCATGTTTAGCTATCTCAAAAAAGCCATATCAACGTAGTCAGCTACAGTGATATGGCTTTTGTTTTTTAATTAGATTCCGTCTTGAACATCGACCGACCAAGGCTACTTAAAATGATTAATCGGACTTATCCCAATATTTTGTCTCGATCTTATCGAAGTGACGTCTAAGACTCCTATTCTTTTAGAACCCGAGCTTACGAAAATCAAGGATTAATAGCAAACCTTATAACACCTGCTTTTAACAAATAACGCAATAGAAAAACATAAATTAATTCTAGATATTAAACAGACCATTATAGAGCATTTCTAACTCCTAAAATGGTATTCTGTAATACGTTAAAATAAACTATTAATAAATAGTACATCAAAAGATTAAAAACCCGTTAGTCCCTATGAAATTTAGACGAAACTAGAAATAATAAAAAACCCTTAAACCTATCCTAAACCTCGTTTATAAAATCATTCAATTTTCGTATATTCGCCCAGCTTAAATCCTAAGCACTTTTAACACATTAAACTCTAAATACCATATGGAAAATACTCCTACAATTATTTATACAAAAACAGATGAGGCTCCTGCTCTAGCAACACACTCGTTACTACCTATAATAAAAGCGTTTACTAAGTCATCTAATATCAATATAGAAAGTCGAGATATATCACTTGCTGCGAGAATTCTGGCCAACTTTCCAGATTTTTTAACAGCGGAACAACGTGTTCCTGATGCATTAACAGAACTGGGAGAGTTAGCAAAAAGTCCAGAAGCAAATATCATTAAACTGCCTAATATTAGTGCTTCAGTACCACAACTAAAAGCTGCAATTTCAGAACTTAAGGCCAAAGGTTACAAATTACCAGAGTATCCGGATGAGCCAACAAATGATGACGAAAAAGAATTAAAAATACGTTACGATAAAATTAAAGGTAGTGCTGTGAATCCTGTTTTACGAGAAGGAAACTCTGATAGACGCGCACCAAAAGCAGTTAAGAATTTTGCAAAAATGAATCCACACTCTATGGGCGCATGGTCTAAAGATTCTAAAACACATGTATCAACAATGACACATGGAGATTTTGCTCACAATGAGGTTTCTGTTACTTTAGCAGAGGCAACTACAGTTAAAATTGTTCATACGGATAAGTCAGGTACGACTACAGTTTTAAAAGACGGTTTATCCATACTTAAAGATGAAATCATTGATTCTACAATCATGAGCAAAAAAGCACTACTTGAGTTTTTAGAAGAACAAGTAGAAGACGCTTTAGATAAAAGTGTTTTGTTTTCAATACATATGAAAGCAACCATGATGAAAGTTTCTGATCCAATTATTTTTGGTCATGCAGTTCGCGTTTACTTTAAAGATTTATTTAAGAAACATGATAAAACCTTTCAAAAAATTGGGGTAGATGTTAATAATGGTTTCGGAAATCTGTTAGGAAAACTAAGTCAACTTTCAGAAGATAAACGTGATGAAATTAGAGACGACATTAGATATGCTTTAAATCATGGTCCAGATTTGGCGATGGTAAATAGTGATCGTGGTACTACAAATTTACACGTACCTAGTGATGTTATTATCGATGCTTCAATGCCAGCGATGATTCGTACATCTGGTCAAATGTGGAATCCTGACGGTAAATTACAAGATACAAAAGCGGTTATTCCAGATAGTAGCTATGCTGGTATTTACACCGCAACCATAAATTTCTGTAAAAAACATGGTGCTTTTGACCCTACAACTATGGGAACGGTTCCTAATGTTGGGTTAATGGCTCAAAAAGCAGAAGAGTATGGTTCTCACGATAAAACATTTGAGATAGCCTCAAAAGGTAAAGTTGAAGTTATCGATGCTTCTGGTAACGTTTTAACCTCTCACAAAGTTGATACTGGTGATATTTGGAGAATGTGTCAAGTTAAGGATGCACCAATTCAGGATTGGGTAAAATTAGCAGTGACGCGCGCAAGAGCTTCACAAACTCCAGCAGTTTTCTGGTTAGATAAAAAGAGAGCTCATGATGCAGAATTAATTAAGAAAGTAGAGACCTATTTACTAGACCACGATACATCAGGTTTAGATATTAGGATCCTCTCTCCTATTAAGGCGACAGAATTCACACTAGAAAGAATCAAAGATGGAAAGGATACAATTTCTGTTTCTGGAAATGTGTTACGTGATTATTTGACCGACTTATTTCCTATTCTAGAATTAGGAACTAGTGCAAAAATGTTATCAATTGTTCCTTTAATGAATGGCGGTGGTTTGTTTGAAACTGGTGCTGGAGGATCTGCTCCTAAGCATGTGCAACAATTTACTCAAGAAAACCATTTACGTTGGGATTCTCTCGGTGAGTTTTTAGCGCTTGCTGTTTCTTTAGAGCACTTCGGAAATGTAAATAACAACAAAAAAGCAGTTATTTTATCTGAAACTTTAGATAAGGCGACAGAGAAATTATTAGCAAACGGAAAATCTCCATCTAGAAAAGTAAACGAATTAGATAACAGAGGAAGTCACTTCTATTTATCATTATTTTGGGCAGAAGCTTTAGCTAATCAAACTGAAGACGAAGATTTAAAACATGAATTCACTGCAAAGTTCAAAGAATTACAAGCTCATGAAGCAAAAATTGTTGAAGAATTAAACTCAGTTCAAGGAGAAGCAATAGACATTCAAGGATATTATGAGCCAAATGAAGCTATAACGGCTAAAGCTATGAGACCAAGTAACACATTGAACAAGGTTATAGGATAAAACTATTTATATCCATGTATAACTCTAAAGACCGTCTTAATAGACGGTCTTTTTTTATTCTTAAAAAGTGTCTAAATTCATAAATAGAATAATCGATTATAAATTAATTTACAAAAGGATAAAAATTTTAAAACATCTTCAGCATTCATTTTTAGTCTAAAAAAGTTATACTATTTTTATAGTATGACTAAAGAGAACTTAGTAGCCTGTCACAATAGAATTAAACCCTTCATACATAATACACCTATCTTATCTTCAAGTCTGGTAAATAATCTCGTTAATGCAGAAGTTTATTTTAAATGCGAAAATTTTCAAAAGACTGGGGCCTATAAAATACGTGGTGCAACAAATGCAATTATGCAACTTACTAGTGAGCAAAAAGAGAAAGGTGTAGTAACACATTCATCTGGTAATTTTGCCCAAGCCCTGTCATTCGCAGCTCAAAGCTTAGGAGTTAAAGCGACGATAATAATGCCATCAAACTCTCCTAAAGTGAAGAAAAGTGCTGTGGTAGAATATGGTGGATATATTATTGAATGTGAACCAACTATCAAAGCGCGTCAAAATACAGCAGATAGTATTGTAAAAGAAAAAGGTGCAACATTTATCCATCCTTCTAACGATCTAGATGTTATTTTAGGCCAAGGTACAGCATGTTTAGAATTACTATATGAACAACCAAATTTAAAGGCTGTTTTTTGTCCTGTTGGAGGTGGTGGCCTCATTGCGGGATCTGCTTTAGCCGCAAACTATTTTGGAAATAATTGTCAAGTTTTTGGTGGCGAACCTTTTGAAGCTGATGATGCCTATCGTTCATTAATATCTGGAAAAATAGAAACAAATGAAAAAACAAATACCATTGCCGATGGTTTACGAACTCAGTTAGGCCAACACAACTTCCCTATAATTCAAAAGCATGTAAAACAAATCGTAAGAGTTTCAGAAGACGAAATCATTAATGCCATGCGCTTTATATGGGAACGTATGAAAATTATTATAGAACCCTCAAGCGCAGTAACTTTTGCTGCAGTTTTAAAAGAGAAAAGCGCCTTCAAAAACAAAAAAATTGGTGTTATTATTTCCGGTGGAAACGTAGATGTAAATAACTTACCTTTTAATATTTAATTAATCTTAAAAGTATTAATTATCAGAAAATTCTTTCTTATTTTTGATATATGATATCATTTAATAAAAGCATCTTAATTTCATTTCTCTTAATTTTTAATTGTGCTTTAGCTCAAGATAAATTCACTTTAAGTGGAACTATTACTGATGCAGGTAGTAACGAAACATTAATAGGAGTAAATGTTATTTTTCCAGATTTACAAACTGGAACCAATACAAACGAGTACGGTTTTTACTCTATCTCCCTTCCCGAAGGGACTTATAAAATGCAGATAAGTTATTTAGGTTATTCTATAATGACTGAAACCCTAACATTTTCCGAAGATAAAACAATCAACTATAAACTAATAGAAAGCACAGAAAGTCTAAATGAAATAATCATTGAACAAGATATTGAAAGGTTAAATATTAAGAAACCCCAAATGAGTGTTAATAAACTATCTATTAACACTATAAAACAAATACCCGTAGTATTAGGAGAAGTAGATATAATAAAATCAATTACACTTCTACCTGGTGTAACCAATGCTGGAGAAGGATCTTCTGGATTTAATGTAAGAGGTGGCGCTGCAGATCAAAATCTTATTTTACTCGACGAAGCTATAATCTTTAACTCTTCACATTTATTTGGATTCTTTTCTGTGTTCAATCCTGACGCTATAAAAGATATTAAATTATATAAAGGCGGTATTCCTGCTAAATATGGTGGACGCGTATCATCAGTATTAGATATTTATCAAAAGGATGGTAATAGTAATGAGTTTCACATGAATGGTGGAATTGGAATTGTATCCAGTAGATTACTCGTAGAGGGACCAATTAAAAAAGAGAAAGGCTCTTTCCTTGTTGCAGGAAGAAGTAGTTATGCTCACCTATTTCTACCCTTATTTGATTTAGATAATGTTGCTTACTTCTATGATTTAAATGCGAAATTGAGCTATCGTCTTAATGCTAAAAATAGCGTTTTTCTTTCTGGTTATTTTGGAAGAGATGTTTTTAATATTTCAGATAGTTTTGAAAACACTTATGGTAACACAGTAGTTAACTTTAGATGGAATCATTTATTCTCAGATAAATTATTCTCTAATATGTCTGCGATATATTCAGATTACTACTATGGATTAAATTTAAACTTTGTAGGTTTTGACTGGAATTCGGGAATTCAGAATTTCAACTTCAAATATGATTTCAAACATTACCTTACTAATGATTTAAAGCTAGAATATGGTTTAAATAGTATTTATTACAAATTCAACCCCGGTGATATCGAACCTTCTGATGAATCCTCAGGAATTAACTCATTTAAATTAACAAACAAGTACGCCTTTGAAAATGCAATCTATATTGATGCAGAACACATAGTTTCAGATAAATTAGCATTATCCTATGGATTCAGAGTGAGTTCATTTTTGAGATTAGGGCAAGATGAACTTAACGTTTACGAAAATGATAATCCACTAAACTTTAATGACGAACTTCAAATATACGAAAAAGCAAATCCAATTGGATCAGAGAGTTTTGACAGAAGTAATGTCATAAAATCTTTTCTAAATTTTGAACCGAGATTTTCCCTAGCATATCAATTAAACGAGAAATCATCAATAAAAGCTAGTTATAATAGAATGACTCAATATTTACATTTACTATCAAACACAACATCTCCAACACCACTAGATATTTGGACACCAAGTGGGAAATATGCAAAACCACAATTATTAGACCAAGTTGCTATTGGATATTTTAGAACATTCAAAGACAATTTATATTCATTAGAGGTAGAAAGTTTTTATAAAAAAATACAAAACAGAATTGATTATATTGACGGTGCAGACTTAATCGCAAACAATGCAATAGAGCAAGTTATTTTAAACGGTAGAGCACGGGCATATGGTCTAGAGGTTTTATTTCGAAAAAATGAAGGAAAGTTTAAAGGTTGGCTAGCGTATACATTATCAAAATCTGAGCAGCAAACACCTGGCAGAAATACAACAGAAACAGGAATAAACGACGGTGAATGGTATAATACTGCTTTTGATAGAACACACGACATTTCAATAACTGCAAGTTATAAACTAAATAATAAATGGACATTTGGTAGTAATTTCCTGTTTCAAACGGGAAGACCTGTTACATTTCCAAACGGACAATATGAGTTTAATGGGATCAATATTCCAAATTATGAATCTAGAAACTCCAGTAGATTACCAACATATCATAGATTAGATCTCTCAGCAACCTATAACCCAAGTCCTGATTCAACAAAAGAATGGAAAGGTGAATGGGTATTCGGAATATATAATATGTATAACAGACGAAATGCAGCATCAATTAATTTTGGTCAAAATAGAATGACAGGTCAAAATGAAGCGACTAGACTTGCAATTTTTGGCATAATTCCGTCCGTTACATATAATTTTAAATTTTAAATCATGAAAAAGTATTTATATATAATAGTTGTGTTATTAATGTACTCATGTGAGGACGTTATTGACGTAGATTTGAATACCATAGAACCTAAATTGGTGGTTGACGCATCTCTAAATTGGTTTAAAAACACAACTGGTAATGATCAGGAAATAAAACTGACATTAACAGCTCCTTATTTTGATAACGAAATTCCACCAGCTACCGGAGCACAAGTAACAGTATCTAATACAGGGGATGACTTATTTGTATTTACAGAAGAAAGTAATACAGGAATTTATAAAAATAATACGTTTGTACCTCAAATTAACGAAACCTATAATTTAGAAATTATATATCAAAGTGAAATATATAACGCTACAGAAACACTTAAATCTGTAGTTGACATAGATTTTGTAGAACAAAATGATGAAGGAGGATTCTCCGGAGATGAAACAGAGTTAAAAGCCTTTTATACAGACCCAGCAGATGAAGAAAATTATTACTTCTTTGAATTTTTGAATGATATTCCTGAAGTACCAAGTTTAGAAATTTATGATGATCAGTTCACTAACGGAAACCAAATATTCGGCTTCTTTACAGAAGAAGAATTAGAAACAGGTGATTTAGTTACCATTAGAAACTACGGAGTTTCAGAACGTTTTTATGAATTTATGTTTATTCTATTACAGCAAAACTCAACCGATGGTGGAGGTCCATTTCAAACACAACCTGCCACTGTTAGAGGAAATTGTATTAACACAAGCAATCCTGATAATTTTCCTCTTGGGTATTTTAGGGTATCCGAGGCAACAGAATTAATATACACAGTTCAGTAAAATATTTTGGGCGTTACCATTTAAAGTAAAAACATTAAATCGTCGTGTCATCCGTTATATCTTTTTGTAAAAACAAAAAGGATGTCACTTCTACCACTAACGCAAAAGAAAATTTTGGTTATTTTTACAATATGACATTTACCAAAACTACTGAGCAAGATTCAAATTATAATCATTTAGAAAAAATGACGATAACTGAATTATTGACAAACATAAACAGTGAAGATAAAACTGTGCCATTAGCTGTAGAAAAAGCCATTTCTCAAATTGAAAATGTAATAGAACAAGTAGTCATAAAACTAAAAACAGGTGGGAGATTATTTTACATTGGAGCTGGTACTAGTGGACGATTAGGTATTTTAGATGCTTCTGAATGTCCTCCAACATTTGGAGTTTCCGATGATGTCGTAATCGGGCTCATAGCGGGAGGCGATACAGCAATAAGAAATGCGGTAGAATTCGCTGAAGATTCAACTAATCAAGGCTGGAAAGATTTACAAGAATTTAATATTTCAAAAAACGATGTCGTAGTCGGTATTGCTGCTTCAGGAACAACACCTTATGTTATAGCAGCAATCGAACAATGCAATAAAGAACAGATCATTACAGGTTGTATTACCTGTAATAAAAATAGTCCACTATCAAATGTGTCTAAATACCCTATTGAAGTCGTAGTCGGACCAGAATTTGTTACGGGAAGTTCTAGAATGAAAGCCGGAACAGCTCAAAAACTAGTATTGAATATGATTTCGACGGCTACCATGATTAAGCTTAATAAGATCAAAGGGAATAAAATGGTAAATATGCAACTAAGTAATCATAAATTGGTGGATAGAGGAATTAAAATGCTTTCTAAAGAATTAGGCATTAGCTTCGAAGAAGCAAAGCCTTTATTAGAAAAACATAAAAACGTTAGAACAGCAATTCAAAATTATAACCATGGAACCTGAAACTAAACGAACAAATAAAGATGTATTAGTAAAAGGGATACAAACTATGGGCATTGCCTTAGTATTAATGTTCGCAGGACCTACTCTTATCTACGTGGGACTTAGTAATCCAAACAAACCTTTATACATCCCAATTTTGATTGCAGCAACAATCATTTGTATCCTAGCAATATATTTTGCTTTTAAAGGATTGAAAACAATAATGGACAGTATGTTCAATAAATAACTATTCACAGCATAAATTAATATTACCTCTATAAATTTAAGTTTAGTTCAACAACGGGATATCTTATTTCTTTGTACACCAATTAATTACAATATCAAACTACTAAACAATTACCTTTTTGGGAATCGAAAACACATTATAAATCATTTATAGCAACAATTGGATAACAATTTTTTTATTATAAAAGGAGCTCCAAATAACGAGTACGCAATGTGAAGTAATCAACGCTGACAAATTCCTCCAATATAAGTCCAAAAAAGATGATTATATTTTGAATAAATAGCACCTTTAAAGAAACTAGTTAAAAATCGACTTATTACATTCCCATATAATAATAATCATCATCATAATAACCGTAGACGTCCCACCAAAAAGGCCAACTTTAATAAAAAAGCTGGCATATTTCTAATTGAGTATAAAACATAAAAAATCCCCAACAAATAAATGTTGAGGATTCAAAAAAGGCGACGACCTACTCTCCCACAAATGCAGTACCATCGGCGCAAATGGGCTTATCTTCTCTGTTCGGAATGGTAAGAGGTGAGCCCCATCGCAATAATCACCTTAAATCTTTCGGTGTATGTAAATAATATATCTACTTAACCGTATATAAAAACATATTGAAAAAAGGACGTTACACGTCATACATACATAAAA
>JAWUWM010000091.1:0-18305 GCA_034111845.1 Psychroserpens sp.
CAACTCAGTCCAACAGGAGCAGGCTGGAATGGTACCTACAACGGTAACCAACTTCCAACAAGTGACTACTGGTTTGTGATAGAGTACAACGAGCCTAATACAGGTGACCGAAAAGAATTTAAAGCCCATTTTACCCTGAAACGATAATTGATATGAATCTAAAAAAGTTTTGTTTAATAGCAAGTTTAGCTCTGTTCACACAAATTGGAACAGCCCAAGAGGGATTACCCATTTATTCAGATTATTTGACTGATAATTATTATTTGATACATCCATCTATGGCTGGTGTAGCAAATTGTGCTAAAGTAAGATTAACTGCGAGAGCGCAATGGTTTGGGCAAGATGAAGCGCCCAACCTTCAAACATTAAGTATTAATGGTAGAATTGGAGATTCTCCTTCTGCAATTGGTGCGATTGTTTATAATGACAAGAATGGATATCATTCACAAACAGGTGCTTACTTTACGTATGCGCACCATTTAATGTTTTCTCGTAATGAGATTGATTTAAACATGTTGTCATTTGGTTTAAGTGCTGGATTTATTCAATATCAGTTGGATGAAACAGAATTTTTAGCAGACGGTTTTGATCCAATTATTGCTGGTGTGGAGCAAAGTGCAACTAATTTTAATGTTGATTTAGGGTTCTCATATCACCTCATTGATTTCTATGCGCATGCTACGGTTAAAAACCTTTTAAGTAATGAAGGTATTAATTTTAACGAACAGGGCTTGAGCTATGAAAACTTAAGAACTTATATATTCTCTGCTGGGAATACCTTTAGTAAATATAATAGTGATTGGAGTTTTGAACCTTCTGTTATGTTTATGTACAGAGATGCTACTGAAGAAGCTTCTTTTGATATTAACGCCAAAGCCTATAAAACTATGGATTTTGGTAAAGTATGGGGAGGAATGTCTTACAGAAGAAGTCTAGATGGCGCAGAGTTTCAAAATAATAATGGTTCCGGAATAAATAGTCAAAAACTACAATATTTTACGCCCTTTTTAGGTGTAGATTACAACAACTTTGTTTTTGCTTATACGTATTCTTATCAAGCAAATTCTGTAGTGTTTAATAATGGAGGTTTTCATCAATTAACTTTAGGGTATAACTTTAATTGTAGAAGAGAGAAGTATGAGTGTAATTGTCCTGCAATTAATTAATTATCCCACAGTATATAAAATACATAATATATAAAAAGTCTCGATAATTTATCGAGACTTTTTGCATTAAGCATTAAGCATTAAGCATTAAGCATTAAGCATTAAGCATTAAGCATGGTGCTTCTTTGGGAGCTTAGCTATAATAGCGACTACCGAGAGCCCGATGCTTTAAACTAGTAATAATTTAAAGCCGGTAATGCTTAAATTACCAAGTGTACTTTTTTGCTTTTGCTTGCGTTTTAATAGCCTTTATCATTGCATTTTCTAAACCATTATCATCTTGTTTTTGTTGCGTTTTTATAAACAGTCTGCGTTTTTCATTTAAGTTTTGAATTTCTGTTTGGATACTTTCACGTTCATTTCGTTTTTTTAGGACATAAGATTTGATTTCTTTAGTGCTTTTGTTTTTTAATTCTGCTGGTAATTCGTCCTTTTTTAATTCGCTGTATTTGAAATCTTTTTCTTTGTCAGCATCCACTAAATCCCAAGACGAGTTTTTATAGAGATGAGAACTTTTACTCACTGTTCTACTTACCGCATTTTCTTCGCTGTACCCTTGAGCATTGTCGTCTTGCTCTGCTTGGAGTGCCATTTTTTTACGTCCGTTATTACCATAAGCAACGTAAGTGCCATTTAGTTTTTGATTTAATTTCAAAATTTTATTGTCATAAGGTGTCGCAACATATGTTGTTTCGTGATTATGATTAATGGCCATATAATCACCATGAGCTAAATCTGCACCGTCTTTCCAATAAGTAGAAATACCTTGATTATAGTCACCACAAAAAATAGTATTAATGCTAACTCCATTTTTATGCGCTTGCTTTGCTGCATCTTGATAATTGATTTTGCCTTGAGAAAAAGGTTCGTTACCTGCAATAAAAATGAGTTTTAAATCGTCCTCATTTGCACCCCATTTTAATTGGTTTAACGATGTTTGAATGACGTGGCCACAGTATTCATTTCCGCCATTTGTAGTGAGTGAGAATAATTGTTTTGAGATCTCATCTAAATCATCGCTAAAAGCAAGGACTTGTCTAATAAAGCCTTCTTCTCCATTTAGGTTGTCATTTCCATATTCGTAAAGTGCAATATTAAGATTTGGTTGTTCATCACCACATTTTGCATAAGAGAGCTCATTAACGATATCCCAAAGTTGAGCCTTGGCTTGGTCAATTAGACCATCCATACTATTGCTAGTGTCGAGTAACAAAGCTACTTTGATAGCTTGTTTGTTGGTGAGAGGAGTTTCGGTTTTTAAAAGTGCTATTTGCACTTTTTCTTTTTTCTCATTAGCATTACAGGACATAAATCCAGCCATACATAATAAGACAATGAGTGTTTTAAATTTTGTTTTCATGTGTTCGTTATTTAGTGTTTTTTTATGGTCACAGGGAACATCCACATTGACTTTGCTTTTTGATTATAATTCGAGATAGGATGTTTCATCTGTTTGTTATTGAGTATTATTATTATTATTATCTGTTGTTGTTTGATTAAATAAAGTGCTTTCATAGTTGATTCTTTGATCGAAAAGGGAGATGAGTTCATCTAATTCATAAACGTTTTTATAGCCATAACCATATAAATTGATATCGGTTGGGATATTTAAGGCTGATGATAAGGTGCGCTTTTTTTCCTCTTCGGAAGGTGGAAACACCAAAGTTTTGCTCATAAAGTATGCTTTGTCACTATCAAAATTAGGATTACAATAAATTAAAATAGTCGTGTCGGTATCTGGAATGATCTTCGCCAGATTACTTTGAGAAAAGTCTAAAAAATTTAGGTGTAGGGCCCCTTTAATATGCCTCTTGTTATGCAGTGCTTTAGAGCGCGTGTCTAAAATATTCACTTTGGTATCTTTACTTTTTTCTGAAAATTCTTCAAAGCTAATGAGCCTGTTTTGTCTGTGAGCTTTTGCCTCGGTCATTACAGTTTCAAAGTTGCTATTACTTACTTTAACTTTCGGGTAGTCTAGTTGTTCAATTTCCGAAGTAGAACACACTAATAGTGTCATTAACGTTAATATTACTGTTGTTTTCATGTCGTTATTTGTAGTGTTTCTTTAATCGGTTTGCAATGCCTTAATGTCTAATGTCCCGTTTGGAGAGACCACATAATATTTGTGTTTGATTTCTGTTTTAACAACGGGTGCTGCTTTGGCTTCCTTAGGTTTTGGCGAGTATTGCAACCTAATATTCATACCTATTTGAACAACAGGCTCCAAAATTGAAGGATTTATAACCACATTATAATTTTCATAAGACAATGGCTGATAATAATATGACCTTTGTTTTCTTGCTGTGGTTACTCCTTTTTTCTTTTTGATAGCTTCAAAAGAAACGCTGTTAAATGCCTGGTAGCTTTGGTAAAAATCTTTTGGAAAATAGCAATATTGGTCATCTGCTATGCCGACGTTATAGTCTGCTAAATCAAATCCTAAAATTTTATAGTAGGCTTTCTTTTCTTCAATAACCTTTAAAAGTTTTATTTGTAGGTTTTTATAGATTTCAGCAATATTCTCAATGTAGTAATCCACTTTTACTAAATTATAGATTTCACTTTGGGCACAAGCAGTTAATATGGTTTCAAACTGATTGGTTTTTGTAAACTGAATGTGTAAATTTTGTTGTAATTCAAATCCATTAGGAACTTCAGTATAGGTTTTACTAAATAGCTTTTTTTGTACTTCAATTTCGTAGTTAGGAACAAACGAAATAACATCAATTGCAAAATCATCATTTGTGATTCCAATCGTTTTTAATTGCCTTCTAATGGTATCAATTCTTTGATTGATTAGTAGGTTAGTGCTATCTGCTGTAGGTCCAATTTGTGAGATATTAAATATAGCAGTGTACGTTGTAGCTTTTACATTTTGTAGGGCTTTAACATCAATAAAAACGTGGTTACTTGGACTTAGTGTTTTGGTGATTTGTTGCTGTACCGTGGGATTGTAGACGGTGGAATTACCAGAGTGTAACACATTTTGTCTAGAGATTTGATCATAATTCCCTTCGTGTTGAGCGGTTACATTTCCGAAGAAAATTAGAAGCACTAACAGATTTAAGAGATTGTTTTTCATTCTTGCTTTCGTTTTTTGATTACGATGTAAAACTAGAGGCTTCTTAATTTGAATAAAAACGAGAATGAGTAAGCCGGTGGTTTGACTTAGGGAAATCGATTGGTAAATGAGTGAACCCGTATATATGAAGTATTAAATAGCTTTTTTGAGAGTTCTACCATTTTATTTAATCAATTAAAGTATGTAATTTTATTCCGTTCAATAAAAATTAGATACTCATTTGCATGAGCATGTTATGAAACAATTACTCACATATAGTATGTTGATACTGCTTTTATTTTCCTTCGGAAATATGAAAGCACAACAAGATGATATGCTCATCAAAAAAAAGGAATCTCCACTATTTACAATTAGAGGATCCGTTAGAGAAAGTGATACTTATAAACCAATTCCAAAAGTAAATATCGAGGTTAATGGTGGTGCTTATACGATGACTAGTATTGATGGTGCTTTTATTATAAGAGCTAGAAAAGGGGACGAATTAGTCATACGACATAAAGATTTTGAAACTGTTTACCATACTATTATAGATAATGACCGTATTACAGTAGAAGTAGAGCCAGTAACACAACAAAAGTCATCTAGTCCTAAGTTAAAAGTTAATATTAAGACATTTAATGCTCTAGTAGACTCTATAGCAAAATATAAAAAATTAGATGTTAGTAAAAGTTTAGAGTTTGCAGGAGAAGCCTTGTCTCAAAGTGGATCACAACAACAGAATGCAGAGGCATATATGATTTTAGCCGAAGTGTATATGCATTGGAAACAATACGATTTGGCAGTCACAAACTATAGAGTAAGCCTCCAGAATCAAGAATCTAATGAGGCAAAGTTGGGATTAGCCAAGGCTTATGAGCAAAACAAAAACTATCAAGAAAGTATAGATACGTATAAAGCTATAAATAAAAAGCAATTGAGTCCTTATCAACTAGTGACATTATATGAAGGTTTAGGAGATACTTATTTTAGAATAAAAAATTTCGAAGCGTCTATACAAGCTTATAAAGACGGACTAGCAATTGCGAATACCCATGTAATAAAACCTAAAGTTATTGATCTCAACTCGAAAATAGCCCAAGCGTATAATAATAATGGTCGTTTTGAGCAGGCAGGACAGTTTTTTAGTAATTCTCTTAATCTCGCTGAAAAAGGGACTAAAAAAAGAGCTTTAGAAGAAAAAGAAACGGTTGCAGAGTTTAATAACCGCAATCGTAATTATTCCGAAGAAATTCAACTTAGAAAAGAAATTGTAGAGGATGTACAAGATGTAGAACGCGATTCTATTATAGAGAATGAAAGTGCGCTCACCCTTCAAAAGCAGAATTATAAAATTGGAAATGCATATTCCTTGCAGAATGACTATGAAAATGCTATTCCTTATTTAGAAAAAAGTATTAAAGAGGCAGATGTCAAAGGCGATTTGGTAGTCAAGAAAGATGCGACCCGTAAACTCTCTGATGTGTATGTTGATGCTGGTGATTTTAAAAATGCACAATTAACTTTTGAAGCGTATAAACTAGTTGTTGATGAGTTATATATACAGCGTGAGCAAGAGCTCTCTCAAGCAGATCGTTTTAGACGTAATATTGTGTTGCAACAAAATAGAATCACAAGTTTAGAAAGTGATCGTCAGCTTAATTCTAGTCTGGCAAGTGAGCGTAGTAAAAATCAAGAATTAATTATTTATTCATTGATTGTGGGTTTAGTGTTGTTGATTATTACTGCGTTTTTTATGTACAAATATATCAAACAGCAACGCTATGCTAATAATTTACTGGCTTTACGATCTTTGCGAAGTCAAATGAATCCGCATTTTATTTTTAATGCATTAAACTCTGTTAATAGCTTTATAGCAAGTAATGATGAACGGACTGCAAATAAATATTTATCAGATTTTTCATATTTAATGCGCGCAGTATTAGAGAATAGTGAGGAGGATTTTATTCCGTTGCAAAAGGAAATTGAATTATTGGATTTGTATACCAAATTAGAGCACTTTAGATTTCAGGATAAGTTTGATTATGATATTACTGTTGACGAGGACGTGGTTGTTAGTGAGTATCAAATTCCGCCAAAGTTATTGCAACCATATATAGAAAATGCGGTATGGCATGGTTTACGTTATAAGACCGAAAAAGGCCATCTACAAATTACCGTAGCTAAAAAGAGTACTAACGAAATAACAATCACAGTAGCAGATGATGGTATTGGACGAACCCGCTCTAAAGATTTGAAAACCGAAAACCAACTGAAACAGAAGTCAAAAGGCATGGGTAACATTAAAAAACGTGTCGCTATTCTTAACGACATGTATAAAGATAAGGTGGATGTGTTTATTGATGATTATCAACATGCTGAAGATGCAGGAACTAAAGTGGTAGTAACATTAAAAAAAGATTAGAATATGAGGAATATAGTTTTAGTATTGGTCGTTACGAGTTTGGCGTTTTCATGTCAAAATGAGGAAAACTCAAGAGCAATGGATTGGGAACAACAAATGGGTAAAATTCTATCTGATTACGATAACAGTGCTGTATTAGATTATTCTAAAATAATAAGTGAAGATAATCAAGAAATAGAATTTTCAATTTTTAAAAAGAATTCTAATGGTATTTATAAAATTGAAGGTGAATCAAGTTTTGAAGATGTCTTTCCTTTAAAAATTGTTTACTACGTAAAAAATGATAAAGTAATAGCGACAATATTCACTGGTTTGAGTCCATATCTAAATAAAGGCTTAAAAAGAGAAGGTCAAAAATGTTGTTCGTCATTTCATAATATTAAATATTTCAACTCTGAAACCGAAGTCGTTTCTTTTAAAAAGCATCTTGATTTAATGAGTAGCGAAGAATTTGAATCGATAAAAAAAGAGCTTGCTTTAATAGATTTTGTGAAATCTAAAGTAGAAAACTCAGAAATAGAATATGAAAGAACGATGAATACATTTCAAGAATTAAAAGAAAAATTAAATTTTTAGATTAAACCAGTTTTCATCCTCAGTCTCAGTAGTGCGTATGAGTAACTTTGTGTCTCTGCGCCTTTGCGAGAGAAATTTATGAACAAAAGAAAATTTACTATGAAACTAAAGTCAATAATCGTAGAAGACGAAGAAACAAGTAGGAAGATCCTAAGAAACTACCTTAATAAATATTGCCCAAATGTTGAAGTTTTGGGAGAAGCTGCAAATGTAGAAGAAGCATTAGTTTTAATTCGTAATACAGAATTAGATTTAGTATTCTTAGACGTAGAAATGCCTTATGGTAACGCTTTTGATTTATTAGACAAAGTTGGGGATGTTAATTTTGAAACGGTATTTGTAACTGCTTATAATCATTATGCAATTGATGCTCTAAATGCACATGCCTCTTATTATTTGATGAAACCTATTTCTATTGACGAATTGATTAAAGCCGTAGATTATGTGACCGAAATTAGAACCAAAGAAGACGCGCTACAAGATCAAGTTTTGGTCCCAAAAATTAATACTGTACATGGTAAAATTACCATCCCACAACAATCTGGATTTGAAGTCTTGCAAACTTCAGAAATTATGTATTGCAAGGCAGATGATAATTACACAGAAATCTATCTTAGTAATAATAAAAAGAAGCTTGTAAGTAAAACTTTAAAATATTTTGAAGACGCACTTACCGAAAGTGGTTTTGCAAGAGTGCATAAGAGTTACTTGGTCAATGTTAATGAAGTTACCAAGTACATCAAAGGAAAAGGAGGTAGCGTTGTTTTAAGCAACGGAAAAGAAATAACGGTATCAGCTTCAAAAAAGTCAGATTTGCTGTCTTATTTTAAGTAATAAATCCCTTTGAAAAAAGGAATCTCATAATCGAAAAACTAAAACACAGTCTAATCAAAAAGGAGTAGTATGCCAATAATAAAACCAGTAAAAGGAAAGCATCCACAAATCTCAGACGATTGTTATATCGCAGAAAATGCAACTATAGTAGGTGAAGTCACTATAGGAAAACAATGTAGTATTTGGTTTAATGCCGTCATACGTGGTGATGTGCATTATATTAAAATAGGAAATAAGGTCAATATCCAAGATGGCGCAGTGATTCATGCGACCTATCAAAAATCGCCTACAACCATTGGTGATAATGTGTCTATTGGTCACAATGCTATAGTTCACGGTTGCACCATACAGGATAATGTACTTATTGGTATGGGAAGTATTATTATGGATGATTGCATCATAGAAAGCAACAGTATTATCGCAGCAGGCGCAGTAGTTACTAAAAATACTATTGTAGCGTCAGGAAGTATTTATGCAGGTATTCCAGCCAAGAAAGTTAAAGATATTAGCAAGGAATTAATTTCTGGTGAGATCAATCGTATTGCAGATAATTATGTTGAGTATTCTAGTTGGTTTAAGGAATAGTTGAAAATGTCATTCAGAAAGAGGAAGGACTGAAGACTCTTGTATACTAAGAGATTCTTCGCTTACGGGCTGAGTGACACTGATTCTTTTAATACTATCTTCGGAAATATTATAACTCAAAAATCTAACGCTTTCACAGTGAATTTATGCTCTAAGATCGTTTTCAGGACAGTTACATTTCCGTTGGAATAAAAGATATTTTTCGTATTTTGAGTCCTAATATTTAGAAACTCATGTTGCCTTAAAACAGCTTTAGTTTGTTTCGCAACCGCTAAACCAGAATCGATAATTTTGACATGCTTAGGAAGCAGCTCTAGTAACAAGGGAATCAAATAGGGATAGTGCGTACAACCTAGAACGAGATAGTCAATATCTGCATTAAGCATAGGCTCTAGATATAGCTTTAACAGTGATTTCATTTCGGCACTATTGGTTTTTCCTTCTTCAATTAATGGGACAATACCTTCACCAATCTGTTCAAACACGGTAATACCATTGGTGTAGAGATCTGTGGTATTATGGAATAGTTCGCTACTCAAAGTGCCCTTTGTTGCAAGAATACCAATAGCCTTTGTTTGGGTATTAAGCGCAGCAGTTTTAATAGCGGGCTCAATACCAATAAACGGAACATTGTAAGTTTCCCTGAGTATTTTTATGGCATTGGTTGTTGCAGTATTGCAAGCCACAACAATGAGCTTACAGTTTTTTTCTAAGAGTAACTCTGTGTTTTTAATACTTAGAGCAATAATCTCATCCTTTGATTTGTTACCATAAGGCGCATTTTTGCTATCTGCTAAGTAGATTGTGTTTTCATGAGGTAAGAGGGCATTGATTTCTTTGAAAATGGATGTCCCTCCAATTCCAGAATCAAAAATACCAATAGATTGCTTACTCATAACACAAATGTAAAAAAGCCACTCATTTAAAGTGGCTTCTTCATTATTTATTTTAAAATTGATTATCGATTTATGTCGAATATCTCAATCTCTACCTTTCGTTTGGAAAGGTTAGAATTGTGAAAACAATTCTGGGTTAGGAATTTAGAATCCTAATTGCTTCTTTACATCTGCAAGAATGTCTTTTCCATCTGCAACTAAAACGCCACCACCTTCAGTAGAATCTAATACATATTGGAAACCTTGAGCTTTAGCCACAGTTTGAATAGCAACTTTAGCTTTCTCAAAAATTGGTTTTAACAATGCTGCTTCTTTTTTGCCAAGATCTTCTTGAGCGCCTGCTTGGTACTCACGAATGCTTTGTTCCATTTCTTGAACTTCTTTAGCACGTTTGTTGTTTTCCTCTTCAGTCTTAGTTGCCACCTCAGATCTATACTGTGTTACTTTGTTTTGAAGTTCAGTAACCATCTCTTTATACTGTGCATCATAAGTTTTAGAAATTTGCTCAATTTCTGCTTGCGCTTTTTTCATATCAGGCATAGATTGAACTAATGCAGTCGTGTTAATATGAGCAATTTTATCTTGCGCTGTTGCAAGGCTTGTCGTTCCAACAAATAGTATAGTTGCTAATAAAAGGGTTTTTAAATGTTTCATTTTTTTTAATTTGTTACGTGTTATAATTATTATTGTTAGTTATCGTTGGGAACAGAGTCATTTTCTTTCGCTTTAGCCTCTCGTTCTTCTTTTGCTTTTTTTCTGTCGTCTATTATTTTCTTTTTTCGCTCCTCTAAGGCTTTTTTTCGCGCTTCACGATCTTTTAATTTTTGTTGTTTCTTCTCTTCGGCTAACTGTGCTGGTGTTTTTGCTCCTGCAGTTACTTTAGCTTCTGTAGTGTCTTTTTTTCTAGTGTTCTTATCTTTTTCTGATGTTGTTGGTGGTGTTTTACTACCACTGATGCTATCTCGTTCTGATTTTGCTTTGGCTCTATCGTCTAGTATTTTCTGACGTTTTGTGGCTGCAGCAGCCTTAAGTGAATCTCTTCGCTTGATTTGTGCTTCTTGACGCGTTGCTATAGCTGTTTCTCGAGCTGTCTTTTTGTCTTCAATTGCTTGTTGACGTTCATCCAGCGCTGCGTTTACCACAGGGACAATAGCTTCTTGTTCAGCTTTCTTACGTTCAGCTCTTGAATTTGCTTGGTTACGTTTAGATGATCTGGTAATACTTCTAATAACAAGTTCACTTAGGTCAAAACGCTCAGCTGAATACAACATTACTACATCTGCAGATTTATCAAAAATGAAATCATATTTTTTACCACCTGCAATTTCCTGTACTGCAGAAAAAATTTGATCCTGGATTGGTTGAATCAACTGTTTCTTTTGAATCATCAAATCTCCATTTGGTCCAAATCGCTTTTGTTGATAATCTAAAACTTCTATTTCCTCAAATGATATATCTTCTAAACGCTCTTCGTATAATTCTTTTGTTAATAATACGCTTTCGCTATTTAATTGTTTCTTTTTAGAATCAATTACAGAAAGACGTTGTTCAATTTCTGTTTTCCATTGTTGAACTTTGTTTTCTAACTGAGAGTTCGCTTCTTGATATTCTGGAACATTCTCTAAAATATATTCAGTATCTATATAACCTATTCTAACACCGCGTTGTGCATTGGAAACAAAGCTCACTAGACTTATCATGGCCACTAAAAAAAGAACTTTACTTTTCATCTGTATAATTTTATTAGTTATCTATTTACTATAAACTTTAAAACGACAGACTTATTTACGATTCTGCCATGTATTTAGTTTTTCAAATTAACGAAATATATTTAGAAAAATTTTAACACACACATTAAATCGTCATATTGTTATTATTATGCTGTATTGAAAATATCGTGCCAAGATTAAAATTGCTGTCCAATAATGAAGTGAATTTCTTGACCATTTGGTTCAGTTTGTCCTGGTAACGCATCAAATCCATACCCAAAGTCAATACCTAATAAACCAAATGCTGGCATAAATATTCTAAGGCCAAAACCTGCAGATCGATTAAGATTGAAAGGATCAAAATCTCTAAAATTATCAAACGAAGCACCTGCTTCTGCGAAAGCTAAACCATAAATTTTTGCCTGTGCTCCTAACGTAATAGGATAACGTAACTCCATGGAGAACTTATTGTAGATGGTACCACCATCTGGAGAAGATAACGCTTGGTTTGGATAGCCACGTAATTGAACAATTTCTCTTCCATCTAATGCAAAGTTTCCTAAACCATCACCTCCAACAAAGAAACGCTCAAAGGGAATCACACCTCTGTCTTGGTTGTAGGCTCCAAGGAAACCAAACTCTAAACCAGATTTTATTACTAGATTATCCCAGATTTTAGTATACCAATCTCCTTTTAATTTCACTTTATAAAATTCTAACCAACTAAAACGTTCTTGATCAATTTCTGCTATTCTAGGTAAATCTAGAGGATTTGTCTGGTCAAGTTCATCTCGTTCAATACGCAGAGCTTCATAATCAACCCCATTGAACAATGAATAGGGTAATGATAATTTACCAGTAATAGCAAAACTAGATCCACCTGTTGGATAAATTGGATCTACTGATAAGTTATTTCTTGATAAACCAATCGTATAAGATAAATTATTAGAATATCCATCTCCAAATGTGAAAAGACCAGTATTATAATTTTTTAAATCATAATGTTGAAATGCTACAGCTTGAGATAGTGTAAAAAAATCATCAGGTTCTTTCAAACGCTTAGCAATACCTACGGATATTCCTGTAATATTAAATCGTCTGTCTTTATCAGCTTGTCTTGTTTGAGGGTCAAACAAAAACTGTTTAGTATGAGAAATAGACGTTGATAATTGAACAGGACGTTTTCCTCCAAGCCAAGGCTCAGAGAATGAAAAACTATAGGTTTGAAAAAATTGAGATGCTTGTAAACGTAACGCTAAACTTTGACCATCTCCAGAAGGAATAGGCTTATAAGCTTCTTTATTAAAAAGGTTTCTTATGGAAAAGTTGTTAAATGATAATCCTAGAGTTCCAATGAAACCACCTCCGCCATAACCACCTTGTAATTCAATCTGGCTAGATCCACGTTCTACAACTTCGTAGTCAATATCAACAGTGCCATCTTGCGTATTGAAGTTTTTCATGTTAGGCGTTAATTGTTGTGCATCAAAAAATCCTAACTGACCTAACTCTCTAATAGTTCTAATAACATCACTTTTACGATATAATGTTCCTGGTTTTGTTCTAAGCTCTCTATAAACAACGTGATCATTAGTTTTGTCATTCCCACTAACGCTCACATTATTAAAATAGGCTGGTTTTCCTTCAGAAATTCTAATCTCCATGTCAATAACATTTCCTTCTGCACTTGTTTCTACTGGGTTTATTGTAGAAAATAAATATCCATTATCTTGATATAAGTTGGTAAGATCTACAGCATCAGGTTTAGTGTCGTCAGCGATACGTTTGCGTAATTCAACACCATTATAGGTAGAACCTTCTTCAATTTTTAAAATCGATTGTAATTGTTGGTCAGTGAATACAGCATTTCCTACAAACTTTATTTTACCAAATTTATATTGTTCACCTTCTTCTACGTCGATATACAAGCTTATGGTTTTATCATTTTTGTATACTATAGAATCTCCAAGAATTCTAGCATCACGATAACCACTCTCTTTATAGGTGTCAATTAGGCTTACTAAATCGTCTTTATAATCCTCTTTGATATATTTTGAACGTTTAAGAACACGTATTGGGTTTTTTTGTTTGGTGTTCTTCATAGATTTTCTGAGTCTTTTGTCAGAAATCTTTTCATTACCATTGAAGGTAATATTATCAATTTTCACTTTTTGTCCTCTATCAATAAAAACAAGCATATCTACGCGTGCTTTTTCGATAGAGTCAGTACTAAGATCTTTAGTAGTTACCGTAGTTTTAGCATTTAAGTAACCTAGCTTTTTATATTTATTAGAAATATAGTTACGTGTCGTAGTTACTAAGTTTTCTGTTACTTTAGTACCCTTAGTAAGATCATTTTCAATAATTAAACCGTCTATTTTACCTTTCTTGATACCTTTAATGGTAACCTCATTTAATTCTGGTAAATCGATAAGATTAATTTCTAAATAGGCCTTATCGCCATCTGTTTTTGCTAAATAGAAATCAATGCTACTAAATAAATTGGAGTCCCAAAGTTTTTTAATAGCATTACTAATTTGTTCTCCAGGAATAACAATTTTCTCTCCAATTTGTAATCTTGAAAAAGCAATAACTGTAGAAGGGTTAAAATTTGTACTACCCGTTACCTGTATGTCTTCTAGGATGTATTCTTTGCCTTGGTTGAAATCTGATTGTTGTGCAGTTACTACGAAAGATGTAATAAAAATTAATACGGTAAGTAGTGACTTAATATATGTTTTCAAAAGTAAGTTGTTAGGTAAGTTGTTCACTTGTTTTTCCAAATCGTCGTTCTCTATTTTGGTAATTAATCAAAGCGTCATAAAGGTCCTTTTTCTTAAAATCAGGCCAAAGAATGTCTGTAAAATATAATTCAGCATAAGCAATTTGCCACAGCAAAAAGTTGCTTATCCTTTGTTCACCACTGGTTCGAATTAACAAATCAACGTCTGGTAAATTTTGCGTGTAAAGATGCTTATTTATAATTGATTCGTCAATACTTTCGATAGAAATTATATTATTTTTAACTTTATTAGTTAATTCTTTGATAACATTAACAATCTCTTCTCTTGAGCCATAACTTAAGGCTAGGGTTAAGGTCATGTGTTTGTTGTCTTTAGTTTTTTCAATAACCTCTAATAGTTCTCTGTGAGCTTTTTTAGGTAAGTCATTAAGATTACCAATAGCAGATAATTTTATGTTATTATCTTGTAGCGTTTTAATTTCTTTTTTGAGTGATTTAACTAAAAGTTTCATGAGTGTTTGAACTTCTAGTTTTGGACGTTTCCAATTCTCTGTAGAAAATGCATAAAGTGTCAGGTTTTTAATACCAATTTCGGCACTAGCTTCAACAATATCTCTAACAGATTTTGTGCCACTTTCATGACCAATAACTCTGAGTAACCCCTGTTGTTTTGCCCAACGGCCATTACCATCCATTATGATCGCAACATGTTTTGGTAATTTGTCGAGTTGTATTTGGTCTTTCAAGTCCATTTAAAAATTGCAATAACAAGGTCGTTGACCAAATGTATAAGTTAATGTAAAACCAGTAAATACGTACCAGTCATTACTATTTGTGTTCCCAAATGAAAGGAAAGCTAGTTCTTCAGCATCGGGTACGCTTCCGTCTAATTCGTCTGAAAACGTATATCGTGCGCCTATCTCAAATCCTAAAATTAAATGATTTGTGATATTCGATTTTATCCCCAAAACCATTGGGATTCCAATCGCCCAACTATTTGTTCCTTCATCAATATTTTGTCCAGCATTATTAAAATAAGTATTAGAATGGTTAGCAAAAGCAATTCCAGAGTACATATATGGTACTGCTTTTAGTCCACTGGTATGTAAATCGAAATCCCAAAATGTATATTCCATTCCTGCTGAAATTTCTAGTAAATTACTATCAAAACTATAATTTCTTGCTTGTCGTCTAGGGTCATCAGACTCACTATCTTTTCCTGTCAAGTCTGCATAAATCAAAGATACCCTCCAAGAATGTCTTGCGCTTCGGTTCCATTTGAATAAGACTCCTAACACAGGAGTATCAGGCGATATGTAGTCTGTAGAGCCAACGTCACCAATAAAATTACTTCCACCACCAAACACACCAACCTCATAGATTTGGGAGTGGATGGTCTGTGTGAAAAATTGACCTAGTAAAAATAAGATTAAATACCTCATACATTTTTAAAAGTTTGCAAATATAATAATTCTGAATTGCCTTTGGTGATTTGGGGCAAATAGTCTCCCTAAAAACAGAATTTATAAGGTTTTATTGCTTATTTATTAATTTCGTTTGTCTTCACCCCAAAGCATTTTTCGCCTCAAGGTATCGATAAAGCGCTCATCAAGAAGCTCAACCATTTTTATTTTAAAGTTCGCTTTTTTTATTGTTATTACTGTTGCGTTAGATAAGGTCACTATTCTAGAATCTAAAGACATCAAGTGTTGGTCTTCTCGACCATCTACTCTTAGTTGTACGGTCGTATCGTCTGGGATAACCAATGGTCTTGCGTTTAAGTTATGAGGCGCAATAGGTGTAAGCACGAAGCTGGTTGCATCTGGAGTTATGACTGGTCCACCACAACTCAAGGAGTAGCCTGTAGATCCTGTAGGAGTCGATACTATTAATCCGTCAGCCCAGTAAGAGGTTAAATATTCATCGTTGAGATGTGTTTCTACAGTAATCATTGAGGTGGTATTCTTTCTGCTTACCGCAATCTCATTAAGTGCAAAATTAGTTTCTGCTAAACCTTCATTTTTAGGGGTCGTCTCAACACTTAATAAGGTGCGTTCAGAGGTTTTATAATTACCATGTAAAATGTCTTCAATAGCAGTTTCAATTTCATTAGTTTGAATGGTTGCTAAAAAACCTAATCGTCCAGTATTGATGCCAACAACTGGGATAGAAAAATCCCTTACAAATGTAATTGCTCTTAAAATGGTACCGTCACCACCAACGCTTATTAAAAGATCAAAACTTTCGTTCAATTCAGAAAATGTCTTAATGGTATCTATTTTTTTTACTTCGGAAATGAGCTGTTCGTAAAATTTTGCTTCAATATGGATGTCAACGTTATTTTTCTGAAGAACACCAATAAGTTCATCAAAAGCTTTTGATGATTTTTCAGGATAATACAAGCTATAAACTGCTACCTTCATAATTATAGGTCTAAATATTTTTTGAGATACTCAGATCGTTCTTTTAAATTTTCTATATAGGTGTCTTCTCCATGATCCGAAATAATATTATAGCTATATCGCCTAAAAGTCTGTGCAACGTCGTTAATACTTGAGTTGCCAATTTTAATAGTGATTTGTATTAAGTCATTATCCATTTTAGAAACAAAAGCACCTAAGACTTTGGCGTCATTAGATTCTACAATTTGGCTAATCTCGCTAAATGAATAATCATGTATGCCTTTTTCAACAATTAATATACTGCCAGGTTCAGCAAAAAATGGTGTTTCATTAAACAATCCTATAATATCGCCAAGCTCGTAATAACCCAAATAGTTGTTTTTTTTATCAAGAACAGGCATAATATTGCATGAGTTTTGAGCAAAGGTTTCAAGAACGTCTAGCCAATTAGTTTCTGGCCTTACAAAAAATCCTTCTATCGAATAATTGCAATCTGAAATAATTTTTTGAGACTCAAAACAATGGGCATCATTTTCTGAAATACAGCCTTGATAAACACCATCTCTTTCCACCGGGATATGAGAATATGTCAATTCATTAAATAGAAGTTGAGCATCACTCACTTTTTCATTTACGTTGAGCGGTTTTATATCGTTTATTATGTATTCTTGTAATGACATATCAGTGTTTAATTCTATTGCAAATTAATTAAAAATAACCACAATAAGCATCAAGATGTATGAGAACTTGTATCGACATTTTCTTTGACCTGGAAAATTCTGATTCTACAATCTCATTTTACTTTTTTAAATAAACTTAGCGATACTTTTCTTATTAAAACTGCTTTGTTATAATACAAAATCAAAACTTTTCGGTTTAGAACAAAAAGTCAAGATCAGTTCTGTATTTTTGTATCTGTAAATAATGAATATATGACTAAGCTAAGTGTGAATATTAATAAGATTGCTACGTTAAGAAATTCTAGAGGTGGTGATACGCCAAACGTGGTGCAGTTTGCAAAAGATGTACAGCGTTTTGGAGCGCAAGGTGTCACGGTTCATCCTAGACCAGATGAGCGTCATATTCGTTATCAAGATACGCGAGATTTAAAGTTAGAAGTATATACAGAGTTTAATGTAGAGGGAAACCCTATACAATCATTTATGGATTTGGTATTAGAGGTAAAGCCAACACAAGTAACGTTGGTGCCGGATGCTGTTGATGCTTTAACTTCAAATGCGGGTTGGGATACGATAAAACATAAAGAGTTCTTGACTGAAGTGATACATGAATTTAATTCCCACGGAATACGTACCTCTATATTCGTAGATCCTGTATTAGAAATGATAGAAGGAGCTAAAATCACAGGAGCCGATCGTATTGAGCTGTATACCGAAAGTTTTGCATACCAATACAGTCTGGGCAATTCAAATGCTATTGAACCTTTCACTAAAGCAGCAGAATTATCAAACGAGATAGGGTTGGGTGTTAATGCTGGTCATGATTTGTCATTAGATAACATCAAGTTTTTCAAAGAGAATATCCCTGGATTATTAGAGGTGTCTATTGGTCATGCCTTGATTGCTGAAAGTCTGTATTTGGGTATTGAAAATGTGGTACAGATGTATTTGCAGAGGTTGAAGTAGAAAATAGTTTACAGACGCAGTCTCAGTTTTCACTGGGGTTTTTTAACTGAATTATTTAATTTTCAATATTGTTGATATCAATCAATATGTAACACTGAGCGCAGTCGAAGTGCTTAAAACACAAAATATGAAACTACACTCAAAAATAATAGGACAAGGTAAACCGTTCATCATCCTCCATGGATTCCTTGGTATGAGTGATAATTGGAAGACCTTAGGAAACAAATTCAGTGAAGCAGGATTTGAAGTTCATCTCGTAGATCAA
>JAWUWM010000092.1:0-100589 GCA_034111845.1 Psychroserpens sp.
ACCATTAAGAGATAGGGTTGATGATATACCGAGTCTGGTTCATCATTTTATACATAAATACAACCCTAAAGTAAGTAATAAAATAAAAACAGTCAATCAAAAAACCCTCGAACGATTAATGCATTACAATTGGCCTGGAAACATAAGGGAACTAGAGCATGTCATCGAACGCGCTCTTATAATGAATCAAGGAGGGCAATTGCGATTGGGTCAATGGTTTATGGATAGCAGTATTGATCCTATAGACTCCGGTGATCTAAGAACATTGGAAGCTCTAGAACGTGATTACATTATTAAAGTATTAGAGACCACCAATTGGAAAATACGCGGTAAGAATGGAGCTGCACAAATATTAGGAATACCACCTACAACTTTAGAATCCCGAATGAAAAAAAGAAACATAAAACGCTGAAAATGAAATAGAAAACACCTAAATAAACTCCGATATTTCGTATTTATACTAAATATCGGAGTTTATTTATAAAAAAAATCAGCCATATTATCAATCACCTAAACATAAACTACTGATCTCTAGATACATAAAATTAATTATTTGTTATAATCAAGGTTTGGCACTTTAATTGCCTAACGTATGTTGTTGATAATCAACGAAGCCCACCCCCCCTAATAGGAAGGCTAACTAACAATTAAAAAATAACAACAATGACTAAAGCTGATCTTGTAACCAATATTTCTAATAAATTAGGAATGGAAAAAAGCAACGTACAAGCCACCGTAGAGACATTAATGGAAGAAGTTAAACACTCATTACAAAGCGGTGACAATGTATACTTGAGAGGGTTTGGCAGTTTTATTGTCAAAACCAGAGCAGAAAAAACAGGAAGAAATATTTCAAAAAATACAACTATTATAATTCCAGCTCACAACACTCCATCGTTTAAACCTGCTAAAGTTTTTATAGAATCTATAAAAACTAATGTCGAAGTAAAATAAGAACTATTTAATTTTTGCTTCAAATTCATTTTGAACACCTACAGAATTAATCAATACCCTAAATTGATTAATAGCAGAACGACACGTTCGTTCGGTAATTACGAGAAGTGCACTAGAAATAGTGCGCTTTTTATTTTCCAAAAAGAATCACTTAACACCAACCGTAAGGTTTAAACGAAACCGACCAAGACGAACCGTTATTAACAAAAAAGCAGATGTATTTTCTTAATCCTATCTATAGTTTTCTCTATTAAAAAACCTCAGCCAGCACAAGAATCATGCTCTAGGCAAATCACTATCATCCTTCAACGGTAAATGAGACTCCCCCATCAAGTAAACATCTACATGATGTGCAGCTTGACGACCTTCAGATATTGCCCAGACAATTAATGACTGTCCACGACGTATATCTCCAGCAGCAAAAACACCAGGAACATTAGTTTTATAATCTTTAGTTGTCGCCTCTATATTGGTTCTAAAATCCATATCTAGACCAAATTGATCAGCAAGTGTTTTTTCAGCACCCGTAAAACCAAGAGCTAACAAAGCTAAATCACATTCCCATTCCTTTTCTGTGCCTTTAACCTCTATTAATTGAGGTCGTTCTCCTTCATTAAAAATCCATTCGACTTCAACAGTTTTTAAACCTATAAGATTCCCTTTAGAATCACCAATAAACGCTTTAGTAGACACACTAAAGAAACGCTCAACCCCTTCCTTATGAGACGACGTTGTTTTCAACTTCATAGGCCAATATGGCCAAGGCTGATGAGCTGGCCGACCCTCAGAAGGTTTATTTAAAATTTCAAAATTAGATACCGATTTTGCACCATGACGATTAGAAGTCCCAATACAATCACTTCCTGTATCTCCTCCTCCAATGACAATAACGTTTTTGTTTTCTGCAGAAATCACTGCTCCAAAATCAATTAAACCGTCAACATATTGATTATTCAGTTTTAAAAAATCCATAGCTTGCGTTACGCCTTTTAAATCTGCTCCAGGAATTGGAATGCTGCGCCTTACTGTTGCTCCGCCACATAAAACAATGGCATCGAAATCCTCTTTTAATGCATTCGCATCCACATTATCCCCTACATGAGCATTAGTTTTAAATAGAATACCCTCTTCTTCTAGAACTTTAACCCGTCTATCGATGACGTTTTTCTCCATTTTAAAATCTGGAATTCCGTAACGTAGTAAACCACCAACTTTTTCATCACGTTCAAACACAGTTACTGTATGTCCTGCTCGATTTAATTGTTGTGCTGCTGCCAAACCAGATGGACCAGAACCAATAACAGCTATCGTTTTTTCTGTTCTTACTTTTGGCGGATTAGCAACAATCCAACCCTCATTAAAAGCAGTTTCAACTATATTTTTTTCAATATTCTCAATTGTTACAGGATCTTCATTAATACCTAACACACAAGCTTCTTCACAAGGCGCAGGACATAAACGACCTGTAAATTCTGGAAAATTATTTGTTTTATGTAAAATTTCGGCAGCTTCTTTCCATTTACCCTTATAGACTTTATCATTAAAATCTGGAATAAAATTCCCCAGCGGACAACCACTATGGCAAAACGGAATACCGCAATCCATGCAACGCGCACCTTGATCTTTTAGCTTTTCTTCTTCCAACGGAATCGTAAATTCCTTATAATTACCGATACGTTTTTCTGGCGCTATATAACTTTCGTCTTGACGCTTATATTCTAAAAACCCTGTTATCTTTCCCATAATCTACGCTAATTCTAATTCTTCTTGTTGTAACCTCACTAAGGCCTTTCTATACTCTTCTGGCAATACTTTTTTAAATTTTGGAAGATAAACTTCCCAGTCATCTAAAATGCGTCTTGCCAATGGACTAGCAGTAGCCTGAAAATGATTCTCTATAAGTTGCTCTAATTGCAATTCATCATCACCATTGCTTATTGGATCTATGTTTAAATCTTCTGAATTACAGTTTTGTTTGAACGTTCCGTCTTGATCTAGTACATAAGAAATTCCGCCACTCATTCCTGCTCCAAAATTACGTCCTACTTCACCCAAAATTACCGCAACTCCTCCAGTCATATATTCACAACCATGATCTCCAATACCCTCTACTACTGCTTTTGCTCCAGAGTTTCTAACACAAAAACGCTCACCAGCTTTTCCGTTTATATATACCTCACCTGCTGTCGCACCATATAGGGTGACGTTTCCTGTGATGATATTATCTTCTGGAATAATAGTACACTTTTCAGGCACTTTGATTATTAATTTTGCGCCAGACAACCCTTTTCCGAGGTAATCATTGGTATTCCCATGCACTGTAAATGTTAATCCTTTGGTTGCAAATGCTCCAAAACTTTGCCCAGCAGAACCATTAAAATCAATATTTATAGTGTCATCTGGCAAACCTTCAGCGCCATAAATTTTTGAAATCTCATTACTTACAACAGCACCAACTGCTCTATCAATATTTGTGATAGGCATTTCTAGATGTGTTTTTTGTCTTCGGAATAAAGCCTGATGTGCTTGTTTAATAATCTTGAAATCTAAATGCACATTCAAATTATGGTCTTGGCAGTAGGTATTATATAATTTCACATCATCAGCAACCTCTACTTTATGTAAAATTGGTGCTAAGTCGATGCCTGAGGATTTATAATGATCAATTGCTTTATTCCTATTTAATTTCTGAGATTGACCCACCATTTCATTAATAGTTCTAAATCCAAGTTTAGCCATTATTTCACGCACCTCTTGCGCTACAAAATACATGTAGTTAACAACGTGCTCTGGTTTCCCTTTAAACTTTTTACGCAAATCAGGATTCTGAGTTGCGATGCCAACAGGGCAGGTATTTAAATGACAAGCACGCATCATTATACACCCTGAAGCTACTAGAGGTGCTGTGGCAAAACCAAACTCTTCTGCTCCTAACAAACAGGCAATTGCAACATCTCTACCTGTTTTTAATTGTCCGTCACATTCCAAAACGATTCTATTTCTTAAATCGTTCATAACTAAAGTCTGCTGCGCCTCAGCAATTCCTAATTCCCACGGTAAACCACAATGTTTTTGAGAAGTCAAAGGTGTTGCTCCTGTTCCGCCATCAAAACCAGCTACTAAAATCACATCGGCTTTTGCTTTGGCGACACCTGCAGCTACAGTTCCTACTCCAATTTCTGACACTAATTTTACGTTTATTCGCGCTGCTCTGTTTGCCGATTTTAGATCATAAATTAATTGAGATAAATCTTCAATTGAATAAATATCATGATGTGGTGGTGGCGAAATCAGTCCTACATAAGGTGTTGAATTTCTTGTTTTTGCAATTTCAGGATTCACTTTTGACCCAGGCAATTGTCCGCCTTCACCAGGTTTTGCACCTTGGGCAATTTTTATCTGAATCTCGCTCGCACTTGTTAAGTAATTTGAAGTCACACCAAAACGACCTGAAGCCACTTGCTTAATTGCCGAATTTTTCCAATCCCCTTGCGAACTTTTATAAAAACGCTCTTGGTCTTCTCCACCTTCACCAGAATTAGATTTACCTCCAATTCTATTCATGGCAACTGCTAAATTTTCGTGCGCTTCTTTACTAATTGAACCATAAGACATGGCTCCAGTTTTAAAGCGTTTTACGATCTCTGTCCAGGGCTCTACTTCATCTATAGGAATTGGATCAAATTGATCGAATTCAAATAAACCTCTAATCGTCATTAAGCGTTCAGATTGATTATTAACTAAATCTGAATACTCCTTGAAAGTAGATGCTTTATTTGTGCGAACAGATTCTTGAAGTTTAGCAACGGTTAACGGATTGAACATGTGCTTTTCTTGACCACGTCTCCACCTGTATTCTCCTCCAATTTCTATATCCACATTGGTATCATTAGATTGAAATGCTTTTTTATGACGTTTTGCTATTTCTTGCTCAATCTCTCTTAAGCCAATACCTTGAATACGAGTTGGTGTATTGGGAAAGTATTTTTCAACTGTTTTGGTATTGATTCCAATACATTCAAATAGTTGTGAACCACGATAAGAATTTAATGTTGAAATTCCGATTTTGTTCATCACTTTTAAGATGCCTTTCCCCACTGCTTTATTGTAATTTTTAATGGCAGCTAAATATTCTAAATCTGTAACATCTGAATTATTAATCTGTTCCTGAACAATTTCGTTTACGATATAAGGATTTACCGCACTCGCACCAAAACCAAATAATAAAGCAAAATGGTGCACCTCTCGAGGCTCTGCAGACTCTATGATTAAGCTAATTCTTGAACGTTTTTCTAATTTATGTAGCGCATGGTTTAAATAGGAACATGCTAATAATGCTGGAATTGGCGCATGATTTTCATCAACATAACGATCTGAAAGTATAATAATATTTGCACCATTATCAATAGCTTTTGATGCTTTCGTTACTAAATTCTCTAGGGCAACTTCCAATTCATTTAAACCTCGATTTACTTCATATAACATGGAGATAGATTCGATTTTAAAATCTGGATTCGTATCGTAATCTCTAATCTTATCTAAATCGTGTTTTGATATAACTGGGTTTTGTATTTTCAGTTTTTTACAATGGTCTGCATTAACATCAAATAAGTTAACATCGCTTCCTAAGGTTAAACTGATATCTGTAATTAATTCTTCGCGAATTCCATCTAAAGGCGGATTTGTAACTTGTGCGAATAATTGTTTGAAGTAGTTGTAAATTAATTGTGGACGCTCAGATAAAATCGCAATTGGCGTATCGCTTCCCATTGATCCAATAGGCTCTTTACCTAGTTGTGCCATCGGACGAATAATAGTATTCAAATCTTCTTGCGTGTATCCAAAAATGACTTCACGCTTTTTTAATTCAATTTCATCATATTTAATGGGTCCTTTTTTAGCTTTTAGATCTTTTAGGTGTACTAAATTTTCATCTAACCACTTTCGGTAAGGATGTCTTGATGCGATTTCTTCTTTTATCTCTTCATCATTTACTATCCTTCCTTCATTCATATCTACCAGAAACATTTTTCCGGGCTCTAAACGACCGTGATATTCAACATTTTCTGGAGCAATGTCAACAACGCCTGTTTCCGAAGACATAATAACATTACCTAATTTAGTAACTGTGTAACGCGACGGTCGCAAACCATTTCTATCTAAAACTGCACCTATAAAATTACCGTCTGTAAAAGGAATTGAAGCTGGACCATCCCAAGGCTCCATTAAGCACGAATTATATTCGTAAAACGCCTTTTTAGCATCAGACATATTTAAGTTTTTCTCCCAAGCTTCTGGCACAAGCATCATCATAGCTTCTGGAAGTGAACGACCTGTCATTAATAATAATTCGACCACCATATCTAAGGTTGCAGAATCTGATTTCCCTTTTAAAATAGTTGGGATTATTTTTTTAATATCATCTCCAAACAAAGGGCTTTCCATGATTTCCTCACGAGAAAACATTCGAGACACATTACCACGTAACGTATTAATCTCTCCATTATGGCAGATATATCTAAACGGTTGTGCTAAATCCCAAGTTGGAAATGTATTGGTAGAAAAACGCTGATGCACCAAAGCCAACCTTGTATCTAAAGCTGAGTTAAATAAATCTAAATAATACTCATTAATATGTTCTGGCTTTAATAAGCCTTTAAAAATTATAATTTTAGTTGATAGACTTGGAAGGTAGAAAAATTGTGCTTCAGATAATTTTGAATCGTATATAGTATGTTCTGCAATTTTACGAGCTGCGAATAATTTTAAGTTGAAATCTCTGTCTGTTTGATTTTCATTAGTCTTTCCTATAAAAATTTGCTTCACAAAAGGCTCTGTTACTTTAGCAACTTTACCTAGCACTTTACTATTTACAGGAACATCTCTCCAGCCAATTAAATTAAGACCTTGTATTGCAATTTCAGTTTCAAAAACGTCCATACAATATTGGCGCTGATTTTCCTTTTTTGGAAGGAACACATTACTTACTGCATACTCTCCCGTTTCAGGCAAATCAAATTCACAAAATATTTTAAAAAATTTATGCGGAATATCAATTAAAATACCTGCACCATCACCTGTAACACCATCTGAACTTACAGCACCTCGATGCTCTAATTTTACTAATATTTCTAGCGCTTTATGAATAATATCATTAGACCGTTTTCCAGTTAAACTACATATAAATCCAGCACCACAATTATCATGTTCAAATTCTGGTAAATAAAGTCCTTGTTTCTTCAGCATAATTCAGAAAATTTAAAGGTGATTCACACCTTATTATCAATGTAATATAGATGCTATAATTTGATTAAAAAAAAGATAGAAACACTTTTCAATAATTCACAAAATGACTCTATTTAATTACTATATACATAATGAATATATCACCTCACTGTTAAATCAACAATGAAAAGAAATCAATAAAAATGACCCTTTTTTGCGAAAACGTTTGCGCAAATTACTCATTATTAAACATTATTCAAACAATTTACATTTACTTACTAATTTTTGAAAAATATCAATTATCAATTTAACAAAAATATAAGTTAAAATATTTTAACCCCTAAATTTTAGGGGATTAAAACTACAAATTCATAAAAATAACCAAATGATCCCTATTTTTTTTATAGTATAATGTCTTTTTATATAGATTTGACTCAAATAAACTATAACTAATAATTTTATGAAACATTTATTTACTTTAATTTTAGTATGTACTTCAATACTATTAACAGCTCAAGAAACAACGGAAGAGACTACCAAGAAAAAATTCTCTTTTGAAGGAAGTGTAGACGCTTACTACAGAACAAATTTAACAGCTCCAAATGACCAAGACCAAATAGCACCAGAAACATCCTTTGCTGATACAGCAGGTTTCTCTTTAGGTATGGCCAATATAATTGCCTCTTATGAAAAAGGTAAAGTTGGAGGAGTCGCAGATTTAGTATTTGGTCCTCGTGGAGAAGCTGCTAGTGCAACTGTACTCAATCAATTATTTGTGTTCTACAATATAAGTGAAAACACAAAACTTACTTTTGGAAAATTCAACACCTTTCTAGGGTATGAAGTTATTGCTCCTGCAGGAAACTTTAACTACTCAACATCGTACTTATTTTCTAATGGACCGTTTTCTCATACAGGTATTAAAGCAGATTTCACATTATCTGAAGATTTTAGTTTAATGCTAGGTGTCTTTAACCAAACAGACGTTACCGAATTTAATCCTGATGGAAGCTATGCAATAGGAGCCCAATTAGGGTATAGCGGACAATATTTAAACCTACTATATGACAAAGCAGGTCTAGGATTTGAAATTGACTATACTGGTGGATTCGATGCTACAGACGACTTCTTTATAGGCGTAAATGCAGCCTATGCCGACAATGATGGCGAGGGGTTTTATGGTGTAGATCTTTACCCACAATATAGTTTAAACAAGTCTTTCTCTCTGGGCTTAAGAGGTGAGTATTTCCAAACCATGAGTGAATTTATAGAAGATGATCTTAGTGTAATTGGACTAACCTTAACCGGAAGTTATACTATAGAGGATTTAACAATTAAACCTGAATTAAGATTAGACAGTGGATCTGAAGATATTTTCATCGATACAGATCTTATGAACACTAAAAGTCTAGCCTCTTTTGTAGTTGGCGCTATCTACACGTTTTAAGTAAATACTAATCAATAATAATATTATGACATATAATTTTTTAACACTATTTCCTAATCTAATCTTAACACAAGATGTTGTAGCAGCGACAACAAAAGACGTTGAAAACGCGGTAAGCGCAATAAATGGCGATATGGGAATGCTCTGGATGCTACTTTCGGGTATATTAGTATTCTTTATGCAAGCTGGTTTCACACTCGTAGAAACAGGAATGACGCGTTCAAAAAACGCAGCAAACATAGCAATGAAAAATTTGCTTGATATTTGTGTTGGTTCACTAACCTACTGGTTAGTTGGTTACTCTCTAATGTATGGAGAAACGTCCAATGGATGGTTTTTCTGGAGTGGCTTAATGCAAGGAGAAGGTGCCGATTTATTCTTTCAAACAATGTTCGCTGCAACTGCTGCAACCATAGTATCTGGAGCAATAGCTGGTCGAACTAAATATTCTACATACGCTATATTTTCTATAGTAATGACTGCATTAATCTACCCAATTGCTGGTGGATGGCAATGGCAAGGTTCTGGATGGCTAACTGAGCTTGGATTTATTGATTTTGCAGGTTCTTCTATTGTGCATTCAGTTGGTGGATGGGCTGCATTAGTCGCTGCTTTTATGGTAGGACCTAGAATTGGCAAGTATGTGGATGGTAAAGTATTTTCTATTCCAGGACACAATCAAATACTTGCAACATTAGGTGTATTTATCCTATGGTTAGGTTGGTTTGGCTTTAATGGTGGATCTCAGCTTGCTTGGGGAGGCGCTGATGCTATCGGAGCCTCTAAAGTTGTATTAATCACAAATTTAGCTGCTGCAGCTGGCGGATTAGGAGCATTAATAACAACTTGGATTTGGTATGGGAAACCTAATTTGCCTCAAACTTTAAATGGTGCATTAGCAGGACTCGTAAGTATTACTGCAGGCTGTGGCAATATGTCTCCAGTTGGAGCAGTTTTCGCAGGACTAATTGGCGGTATTATAGTTGTGTTTTCAATAGAGTTTATAGAAAAGAAACTTAAAATTGATGACGCTATTGGTGCAGCTTCAGTTCATGGAGTTGCAGGGGCTTGGGGAACTTTAGTAATAGGTCTTTGGGGAATTGATGGTGAAGCAGGAATAGGTCTTTTTAATGGTGGTGGAGCTGGCCAACTTGGAACGCAAGCCATTGGCGTACTAGCTTATGCAGCTTGGTCTGTTATACTATCCTATATAATTCTTAAACTATTAAAATCTACAATAGGTCTTCGTGTTACTGAAGAAGAAGAAACTATTGGTCTCGATCTTTCTGAACATGGTGAAATTGCTTTCCCAGGAAAACGTGAAAGAGGTTAACAAAAAAAAAACAATAAACACCTAATAGTCCTAGAGATTAAATCTCTGGGACTATTAGTAATTATTTTAAAGCTTGTAAAGTTTAATAACTAATGAAAAAAGTAGAAGCCATTATTAGAACGTCTAAATTTCAAGATGTCAAAAAAGCGCTACATGATGTTGGTGTTAATTTTTTCTCTTTTTGGAACGTTACAGAAGTAGAAAATGATAGTGATAATTTAGCCAAAGCTAACTCTAACCCGCCACATGATATAAAATGTTATTTATCAATACTAGTTAATGACGATTTTGAGGACGTCACTATTAAAGCAATTCTTCAATCTGCGTTTACAGGCGAAGTTGGTGATGGAAGACTATTTGTCACAAAAATAGATGAGGTTTACAAAATTAGAACAAAAGAACAAGGAACAATTACTTTACGATAAAGACGATATTAAAGACCTTGATGCTCTCATGCATTAGGATTGTTATTTTATTTAATTAGTTAGGGAATAAGCCCTCAAAAATATTTTTTTGAGGGTTTGTTATGTCAGACACCAAATTAAACACATAAAGGCGCATAAATTAGAATTATACTGAAATTGGAAAACTCAAAAGAATTCAGCTCATAAAAAACCCCGAAGAAACTCGCTTCGGGGTTTTTAATAGACTTTATATTTAAATTACAAAGATTGCCATACTTCAACTTTGCTCAGCACCAAATTAGCAAACTCCTCGCAATGACAAATAGTATTAAGCAGAATTTCTACTCGCATTAATATTTCCGAAGAGAGAACGCGTTACCATTTTTCGGTAAACCTCTATTTCTTCTCCAGAAGTAACCCCTTCTTTCTCGAGCTCCTGTATCTTTTTTAAGGCATATTGTTGTATCGTCAACAACGGTAAAACAATAGATTCTCTAACTGCAACAGACGCCTTTCCTGCTGGCTCTTCTTCCATGAGCTCTTTATACCCTGTAAGCTTTAAAAGCAATCGTTTTGAGGTTTGATATTCAGTATATATAACATTCCAAAACTCACCATACTCAGGGTCTTCACTCATATACTTCGTTAAATCAAAAAATGATTTAGACAAGGACATCATGCTATTTTCAATAAGTGTCTTAAAGAAATCTGATGTCTGAAACAACAGTTGCGCCTTTTCAAATTGATTTGTATCCTCGTAATGTTTGAGCGCAGTACCAACGCCAAAAAATCCTGGAACATTTTGTTTTAATTGACTCCAAGACCCTACAAATGGAATAGCTCTTAAATCTTCAAAAACCAAACCTTCTGCCTTTCCTCTTTTTGAGGGACGACTTCCAATATTCGTTTTAGCATAGTACTTCAAAGTACTCATATGTTCCAAATATGGAATAAATTTAGGATGCGCTTTAAAACTTTTGTAAGCTTCATAACTTAATCTAGACAAGTCATCCATGACCAATCTATTATCTGGATCCATTCTTAAATCCTTATCGCTTAAACTATTATAAATCCCAGAACTAATTAATTGCTCTAAGTTATATTGCGACGAATCTAAAGTTCCAAAATTTGATGAAATGGTCTGACCTTGAATTGTCAATTGCACTTCATCATCTTCTATTGTAGGCCCTAACGAGGCATAAAAATTGTGTGTTTTCCCCCCTCCACGAGCTGGAGGACCTCCTCTACCATCAAAGAAAATAACAGTAATTCCATATTGCCTAGAAACCATTGTTAAATTCTCTTTAGCTTTATAAATAGCCCAATTAGCCATTAAGTAACCACCGTCTTTAGTACCATCACTAAACCCAAGCATAATAGTTTGCTTGTTTCCTCTAGATTTTAAATGGGCTGTATATTCAGGATTAGTGTACAACTCCTCCATTACTGCTGGTGCATTTTCTAAATCGGTAATCGTCTCAAATAAAGGCCCAATATCAACCGTTAATTTATCTTGAAACGCTACAAGTTTTAACATTGCAAATAATTGCATAACGTGCAATGTCGTTTGATTGTTACTAATTATATATCGATTTGCAGCGACTTCACCGTTTGTGGTTTGAATAGTTTTTATGGCTTTCATTGTTTTTAAAGCCTTTAAAGTCTCTTCATCCTTAATTAAGGATAAATCAACTTCACCTTCAACTTTTGACAGAATTTGTATCTGTTCTTTTTCGGATAATTCGTGGTAATTCTTCGGAAACATCTTACTCCCACTTTTAATCGATACATTAACCATATCATTAAAAAACTGAGCATGCTTTCTACTATCTTGACGAATATCGAGGTTAGCAAAATGAAAACCGAATAGATGAATTTTATTTAAAAGACTATTAACCTCATCAACATATAACGATTGATGCTTATCAATTATAAGTTGTTTTATTGCTTTTAATTCTGAAGTTAAAAAAGCTAAGGTCAAGGATGATTCCTCGTGAGTGATCATTCTATATAACTCGGTTTCTAAAACAACAATCCTATCCTCAACACCCTCAAAAGTCAACTTTCGCCTCAATCGTCGAGCATCTCTATAATAGTTTTTTATTATGGTTTCTCGTAATCGATCAGCAACTTTTAGAGTGATTTCTGGAGTCACAAAAGGGTTTCCATCTCTATCACCTCCTGGCCAAAAGCCGATATTAATGATGTCGTTATCAATATGTTTTCCGTCGAAAATATTTTGTTGAATGTAATCGTAAATCGTTCCGAAGGATTTATAAAACACATTTTCTAAATACCAAATTAAGCTTACCGCTTCATCATAAGGTGTTGGCTTTTTATGTTTAAAAAATGGCGTCTTCCCTAACTGAGCCAACAAGTCATTGATAACCAATAAATCGTTTTCTTTAACTGCTTTTGTTAAATCTGTAATAATACCCAAAACTGATCCTGGATAAAATTGGGTTGGATGCGCCGTGAGTACAATACGCACTTTAAATTTCTCAAGGTACTTTTGAAGTGTTTCCAATTTATTTTCGGCAGAAGCAGATTCTTTCAAACTACGCAAAGTTCCAATCCCATCCATATTATTTACTTCAGAGAAAGCTGCATCCTCAATAGCATCAAACAAGACCACTTGGCGCTCGATATATTGTATAAAACGAAACAACAAATCAATCTGACTTTTGTCTGATCGTCTTGCTTGATATTTCTTAAAAAAGTCATTTACAATAGTTGTTGGATTTTCTCCAGCTTCAAAACCTTTCTTACAAGTCTCATGAAATAATGGCAATAATGCTCCAGTCTTAGTAATCGTATCAAACGGTAATGTCATAAAAATACTGTTATAAATCTGGTATTTTGACAAAACATTTTGATTAAATCGGGTAAGCTTTGGTTGTGTTGGCATCCTATTATATTATTGTTGATTGACCTAAATGAATATTATTAAAATTCATATTAGTATCTCCAGGATTATTAATAAAATCTTCAATAAAATCACCTACTTTACTTGTAGATATGTTATCATAATTTGAATTAATATCTGGTGTTGAAATGTGAAGTTTTAAAGATTTGTCAACCGCTATTCTTATCATTTGTGCTTCACTGAACAATTCAAAATGCTCTAATAATAGTGCTGCAGATAAAATAGAAGCAATTGGATTAGCAATACCTTTGTTTGTGGCCTGCGGAAATGACCCATGAATAGGTTCAAACATTGCATATTTTTTTCCTACAGAAGCTGATGCCAACAAACCTATTGAACCGCCAATAACACTAGCTTCGTCACTAATAATGTCTCCAAACAAATTCTCAGTCAAAATAACATCAAACTGTTTTGGGTTTAAAATCATTTGCATAGCTGCATTATCAACAAATAAGAAATCTAATTCCACATCGTTGTATTGTTTCGCAATCTCAGTTACCACTTTTCGCCATAGTCGTGAAGTTTCCAAAACATTGGCTTTATCAACAAGTGTTAATTTATGTCGCCTGTTTTGAGCTGCTTCAAAGGCTAAATGTGCAATACGTTCTATCTCTTCTCGTGAATATTCACATAAATCTGACGCGACGTTACCATCTTCACTAAGTTCCTTTTTTCCGAAGTAAATACCACCAGTCAATTCCCGATAAATACTAATATCAACACCTTCAATAATATGCCTTTTTAAAGGTGACTTATCCAGAAGCGAATCATATGCTTTAACTGGTCTTATGTTAGCAAACAATCCAAGTTCTTTTCGCAATTTGAGCAACCCTTGTTCTGGGCGCACTTTCGCAGACGGATTGTTATCGTATTTGGGATGACCAATGGCACCAAATAAAATAGCATCGCTAGATTTACATAATTTCAATGTAGCATCTGGCAAAGGACTATTATGATTATCTATGGCAATTGCGCCAACATCTGCTGTTTTAAATCTAAACGTATGATTAAATTCTAAAGCTATAGCTTTTAAAACCTTTATGGCTTGATCTGTCACTTCTGGACCAATACCATCCCCTGGTAATACTGCAATTTGTAATTTCATCGAATTTTTTTTCGTTTCCGTGAAAACGGAAATCTCTTTAAATTATTAGTATGTTTTTCGAGCTTCGAAAGCTTCAATTAATTTTATATTATTTATCAGATAATCAATATCATCATAACCATTAATCATGCATGTTTTCTTATAAGGATCAATATCGAAATGTGCCGATAAACCCAAATCGTTCGCCAAAATAGTTTGATTGTCTAGATTAACCTCAAGAATAGTTTCAGGATGCTTTTCAACCTGAGTTAATAACGCTTTCAAAAACGTTTCTGAAACCTGAACTGGCAACAACCCATTATTTAAAGCATTTCCTTTAAAAATATCTGCAAAAAAACTAGAAACAACAACTTTAAAACCGAAATCTGTAATAGCCCATGCTGCATGCTCTCTACTTGATCCACATCCAAAATTATCTCCGGCAACTAATATGCTTCCTGTATATTTTGAATTATTAAGCACGAAATCTGAATTTGCTGAACCATCTTTATGATATCTCCAGTCTCTAAACACATTATCACCAAAACCCTTGCGATCCGTAGCTTTTAAAAAACGTGCTGGTATAATTTGATCTGTATCTACATTCTCAATGTGCAATGGAATGGCTCTAGATTGTAATGTTGTAAACTTTTCCATTAGTTTAATTGTTTAGTGATATCAATTATTTTACCTTCAATTGCTGTTGCTGCTGCAACTAAAGGACTTGCCAAAATCGTTCTAGAGCCTTGACCTTGTCGTCCTTCAAAATTCCTATTAGATGTTGACACACAATATTCGCCTTGTGGAATTTTATCATCATTCATAGCCAAACATGCGCTACAACCAGGTTGACGTAATTCAAAACCAGCGTCTTCAAAAACAGTTTTCAGACCTTCTTCTATAATTTGGGCTTCTACTTGCTTACTACCTGGAACTAACCAAGCGGTAACATTATCTGCTTTTTGCTTCCCTTTTATATAATTTGCTGCAACTCTAAAATCTTCAATTCTAGAATTGGTACAACTTCCTATAAACACAAAATTGATAGGTTTATCTATTAGAGATTCTCCTTTTTTGAAATTCATATACTTAAGAGATTTTTCAAAAGAGGCGTCACTAACTTCTGGAATAAATTCTGAAATCTTAATACCCATTCCTGGATTTGTTCCGTAGGTAACCATAGGCTCAATGTCCTCTGCATCAAAATAATATTCTTTATCAAATTGAGCATCTGTATCTGTTGGTAAAGTTTTCCAATACGCTACTTTCTTATTGAGCTCTTCTCCTATTGGAGCAAATTCGCGTCCTTCGACATAATCAAAAGTAGTTTGATCTGGCGCGATCATCCCACCTCTTGCTCCCATTTCGATACTCATATTACATACGGTCATACGACCTTCCATACTCATCTCTTCAAACACATTACCTGCATATTCGCAGAAATATCCTGTTCCCGAATTAGTACCAAGTTTTGCAATAATATAAAGAATAACATCTTTTGGTAAGACACCATTCTTCAATTTACCATTAACCGTAACTCTTAAACTCTTTGGTTTGGTAAGTAATAAGCACTGACTAGCAAAAACTTGTGCTACTTGACTTGTTCCTATCCCAAATGCAATGGCTCCGAATGCACCATGTGTTGAGGTATGACTATCTCCACAAACCATCGTTATACCTGGCTGTGTAATACCTAACTCTGGAGCCATTACATGGACTATTCCATTATACTTATGACCTAACTCATATAATGTAATATTATTTTTTTTACAATTTCCTGAAAGTTGCTCCAACTGTTTTCTTGACAATTCATCGGTTATAGGCTGATCTTGATTTTGAGTTGGCGTATTATGATCTGCAGTTGCTACAATTTGATTTGGTCTTAAAACCGGAACCCCACGCTCTTCTAATTCATTAAAAGCTTGCGGACTTGTAACCTCATGTATCAAGTGACTATCTATATATAGAATCTGTGGACCATTTTCAATAGTATTGACCACATGTGAATCCCAGACTTTATCAAATAATGTTATCCCCATTTTTCTATGCTGAAATTATTTGTCTATATACATTACTCGTTTCTATGATTTGATGAATATCACCATCATTGATTTCTTTCTTTCTATCTGCAAAACTTAAAAAGTTTGCATACACATCATCTAGTTGAAGTTTGGTTAATTCATAACCAACATTCTTAGCTCTATAAGCCAAAGCAGCTCTACCACTTCTTGCAGTCAATACAATTGCCGACTCTGTAACACCTACATCTTTAGGATTAATTATTTCGTAGGTTCCACGATCTTTAATCATTCCATCTTGATGAATCCCAGAACTATGCGCAAATGCATTTGCGCCAACTATAGCTTTATTGGGCTGCGTATAAATCCCCATACTATCAGAGACCAATTGACTCATCCCGTAAAGCATTTCGGTTTTAATATTAGTATCTAAATTAAGATATGGATGTTGCTTTAACACCATCACCACTTCTTCTAAAGCAGTGTTACCTGCACGCTCTCCTATTCCGTTAATTGTACACTCTATTTGTCTTGCGCCATTAATAACACCCTCGATAGAATTTGCTGTTGCCAGTCCTAAATCATTATGACAATGACATGATAAAATAGCTTTCTCTATGCCTTTTACATTTTCTCTTAAATACTTTATTTTCGCACCATATTCACTCGGCAAGCAATAACCTGTAGTATCGGGTATATTTAGCACGGTTGCTCCTGCTTTAATTGCAGCTTCACACACTCTTGCTAGATATTCATTTTCTGTTCTACCAGCATCTTCTGCATAGAACTCTACATCCTCAACAAATGATTTTGCATATTTTACTGCCTCATACGCACGCTGAATAATTGTTTCTCTATCACTTTTAAATTTGTGAATAATATGAGAGTCTGATGTTCCTATTCCTGTATGAATTCTGGGCATTACAGCATATCTCAAAGCTTCTGCAGCTACTTTTATATCGTTTTCTACAGCTCTCGTCAATCCACAAACTGTTGCATTTTTTATAATCTTAGAAATAGCCTGAACCGATTTAAAATCACCTGGACTAGATACAGGAAAACCTGCTTCTATAACGTCTACACCTAACTTATCAAGCTGTTCTGCGATGACTACTTTTTGTTCTGTATTTAGTTTACATCCTGGAACTTGCTCTCCGTCACGCAATGTAGTATCGAAGATTTGTATATTATTATCTGACATTTATCAAAATATATTTTCGTATTGTCTAACGAATGTATATTTTCATGTTGTAAATTCATAAGCGCAATAAATGCATTTTACGATGTTCAAAACATCAAACACTTATTTAAACACTGATAATCAGATATTTAAACTAAAAACCTATTGATGACGAAGGGTCAAAAAGATAATTTATTTCTATTAGTAAAGTCCTTGACTAAATCTGAAAAACGACAATTCAAGTTGTACGTTGGACGTCTTGATGTCAATTCTGACTCCAAATTCTTAAACCTTTTCAATGTATTGGATAAGGCTCAAGAGTATGATGAATTAGTAATTTTAAAAAGTGGTATTGTTAAAAAACAACAATTAGCTAATGTAAAAGCACACTTATACAAACAAATTTTAATTAGCTTAAAACTAAATCCGTCTCACCAAAACATACGTTCTCAAATTAGAGAGCAACTCGACTTTGCTTCAATTTTATATCATAAAGGATTATACAAACAAAGTTTAAAAATTTTAGATAAAGCGAAAGATATTGCCATTCAAAATGAAGAAAAAAATCTAGGTTTTGAAATTGTAGAACTCGAAAAAATTATTGAAGCACAATACATCACCCGCAGTATTAATACAAGAGCAGATGAATTAACAATCCAAGCAAAAGAACTGAGTGCACTAAATGTTATCGCTAGTAAATTATCCAATCTCTCTCTGCAATTATATAGTTTTATTTTAAAGACTGGTTACGTCAAAAGCGAAGAAGAAAGTAAAGAAGTTACTACCTATTTTAAAGCAAGATTACCTAAATACAAGATTAATAATCTCGGTTTTAGAGAAAAATTATGGTTGTATAACGCCTATTTATGGTATAGTTTTCTCCTTCAAGATTTTAAAAATTGTTATAAATATGCTTCAAAATGGGTTGATTTATTTAAAGAATACCCAAACATGATCCAGTTGAATCCAGTTTTTTTCTTGAAAGGGAATAATTATTTATTGGAGTCTATTTTCTTTATAAGAAACAAACCAAAGTTCGTTGAAATTCTTTCGAATCTGAAACTAAAAGTTGAAGATAAATCTTTTCCAAAGGATGAAAATGTTCAAACACTAACTTTTTTGTATTTCAACTTTCACGATATTAATAAACATTTTATTGATGGGAGTTTTGAAGACGGTTTGGAGTTAATTCCGAAGATAGAAAAAAACTTAATCCAATTCGAAAACAAAATTGATGACCATCACAAAATGGTGTTCTATTATAAGTTTGCGAGTTTACATTTTGGAGCTGGAAACAACAAAGAATGCATAAAATACTTAGATAAAATTATTTCTAATAGGTCGTTATCAATGCGCGAAGACTTATTGTGTTTTTCAAGAGTTTTAAATCTTGTCGCACATTACGAAGCGGGTTTAGATTATCATTTAGATACCTTACTTAGAAGTACTTATAAGTTTTTAATTAAAATGAACGATCTTCACGAAGTACAAAAAGAGATGATAAAATTCATTAAAGGCCTACAAGACATTTACCCTCACGAGCTTAAAAAAGCGTTTAAAGAATTACATGCAAGACTCAAGCAATTCGAGGATCACCCTTTTGAAAGACGGGCGTTTTTATATTTAGATATTATTTCTTGGCTAGAGAGCAAGGTCGAAAACAAACCAGTTGGCGAGATCATTAGAACAAAATATTTAAAAAACTACAGTTCATAACTATATGAATGTAGCCCTAGTAATTCTCAGCGCAGGAAGCTCTAACCGAATGGGAACAGCTAAACAGTTACTACCAATTGGAGACACAACACTTTTAGGATTAAGTATCACTAATGCTTTAGAAGCTAATGCAAACAAGGTTATCTGTGTATTGGGTGCAAATGTTGAATTAATAAAAAAATCCATATCTAAATTTGATATAGATATTATAACAAATAAGAATCATCAAGAAGGATTAAGCTCAAGTATTGTTGAAGGCATAAATCACATCGAAGACAAAAATTTTGATGCTGCTTTAATTATACTAGGTGATCAACCTAAAGTAGATTCAAAGTATCTCAATATCTTAATGCGTTCTTTTGAAGATAATCCGACTAAAATCACAGCTTCAGAATATTCAAAACATAGTGGTGTGCCAGCTGTTTTTCCGACGAGCTATTTCAAACAACTTCAATTATTAAAAGGTGACAAAGGCGCAAAAGACTTTCTAAACGTTCATAAAGCAAACGTCATATCTATAAAGAGCGAAAAATTAATGGATATAGACACTCAGGAAGAGTATCGCAATTTCTTGAAATCACTTTAAAAATCTGATAGGCAACACATTTAAGGCAAATATTGGTTAACTTTAGCTCAATATATATTGGCTATGGCAGGTTATAATTTAAAGATTAACGGAAAATCAGTTTCTGTAACCGTAGATGAAGACACGCCTTTATTGTGGGTACTTCGTGACGAACTTAATTTAGTAGGCACCAAATTTGGATGTGGAATTGCACAATGTGGTGCCTGCACGGTACATCTCGATGGCACTGCTGTGAGGAGTTGCTCAATCCCTGTAGCTAGTTTAGGAGGTGCCAATATCACAACTATAGAGGGCCTCGCCAATGATAAACTACACCCAGTACAAGAGGCTTGGAAAGAGTTAGACGTGCCTCAATGCGGTTATTGTCAAGCGGGCCAAATAATGACAGCAACCTCGTTTTTAAAACAAAACCCCAACCCTAATACCCAAGAAATAAGAAACGCCATGAATGGTAATCTCTGCAGATGCGCTAGTTACAATAGAATAGAAAAAGCAGTCGCTCTAGCTGCAAAAAAAATGTCTTAAGCTAAGAAATCATGAAACGAGCATGTTCAAAATTTGATTACCCATAACAATGATTAATAGCGAACAGCATGTGACCACTGAAAAACAATAAATACAAACACATGAAACGAGCATGTTCAAAATTTGATTACCCATAGCAATGATTAATAGCGAACAGCATGTGACCGTTGAAAAACATTAAATACAAACACATGAAAAATAAAAACAAAATCACTTTTAGCAGACGTAATTTCCTTCGCACTTCTGCCCTTGCCTCTGGCGGATTATTAATTGGATTCAATTTTTTGACATCTTGTAAAGAAGCTGTCGTTCCTCCTGTTGATATTTCAAAATTAAATTTTAAAGATTTTAATGCCTTTATAAAGATTGCTGAAAATGGCTATGTCACTATATTCTCACCTAATCCTGAAATTGGTCAAGGCGTCAAAACAGCAATGCCAATGCTAATTGCTGAAGAATTAGACGTCCCCTGGAAGCATGTCACTGTTACACAAGGCGCCTTAGATACTAATAATTTCAGCAGGCAAGTGGCTGGCGGAAGTCAGTCCATTCGTTTTGGTTGGGATGCACTTCGTCAAACTGGAGCAACCGCTAAACAAATGCTAATTAATGCAGCTGCTATAAAATGGAATGTTGATGCAACATCTTGTTCAGCTTCTCAAGGCGTAATAACAAACGTTAATGGCGATACACTAGGTTATGGCGATGTTGTTAATGAAGCTGCGCATCTTGAAGTCCCAGAAGATGTGACATTAAAAGAAAGTAAAGACTATAAAATTATAGGAAAAGACGCTATTAATGTTGATATCGAAAAAATAATCACTGGTGAATCCTTATTTGGTTTAGATTATAAAGTTGATGGAATGCTGTATGCTTCTGTACTGCGTCCACCTGCTTTTGGGCAAATTTTAGAATCATATGATAGTTCTGAAGCCAAAGCATTACCTGGTGTAATTGATGTCATTACTATTGGAGAAAAAGCAAGAAACTATTTAAATCAAGATGATTTTGACCCCTCTGCGCATTGGAGTGTACGTTTAAGCAAAACAGATAAAGTCGTAGTGATTGGAAAAACCACTTGGGATGTTATAAAAGGCAAAAAAGCCTTAAAAGCTGTATGGAAAGATAACTCTGTAACTGAGAGTACTGAGATGCATGAATACGAACTCGTTAAAATTCTAGATGGTAAGAATCTTGATACAAGGCGTGAAGATGGTAATATCAATAAAGCATTTGCAGAAGCTGACATAGTTTTAGAACGCACTTACGAATCCCCTTTCTTGCCTCACAACTGCATGGAACCAATGAATTTTTTCGCTGATGTCACCAATGAAAGCGTGCAGTTAGTAGGACCTATACAAACTCCAGAAGCAGCAGCGAAGATCGTGGCTTCCTTATTAAATCGTAACCTTGAAGATGTTCATGTGAACATGACACGTATGGGTGGTGGTTTTGGAAGGCGTCTTTATGGTGATTTTGCTTATGAAGTAGCAGAAATTTCTGATAAAATTAAGAAACCTGTTAAATTGATTTCTACCAGAGAAGATGACATGTCATTAGGCGTTTATCGACCTGCTATAAAATATAGAATTGCTGCCTCAATAAAAGACAAGAAAGTCACAGGGTATCATTTAAAAGAGGCCGCTATTAACTCCAACATGTATGGCCTGATACCACATTTCTTTCCGGCTGGAGCGATAAAAAACTACAAAGTAGAATCTGGGAATTTTAAAAGCAATATCACAACAGGAGCTTGGCGAGCACCTTACACCAACTTTTTAGCCTTTGCTGAACAAAGCTTTTTTGATGAAATAGCGGAAGCATGCGAGAAAGACCCTGTACAACTACGATTAGACTTGCTTATAAATGTTACCGATGGCGAAGATCCTAACATTCAATATTCTGCAAAGCGAATGACAGATACCATAAAATTAGCTGTTGAGAAAAGTAATTGGGGAAACACTGAAGAAGGCGTTCACCAAGGTTTTTCTGCGTACTACAGTCATAACACACATGTTGCCGAAGTAGTTGATATTACATTAAAAAACGGATTACCAATGGTTGAAAAAGTCACTGTTGCTGTAGATTGCGGAATTGTAGTCAACCCAACAGGAGCAAAAAATCAAATTGAAGGTGGTGTTATTGATGGCATTGGCCATGCGATGTATGGTGATTTCTCTTTTAAAAATGGAACACCTCAAGATGTCAACTTCAATACCTATCGCTTAATTAGAATGAAAGAGACACCTATCGTGAACACCTTTTTTGTGGAGAACGATTTATCACCAACAGGATTAGGTGAACCAGGATTACCTCCAGCCGGAGGCGCCTTGGCTAATGCTATAAAAGCTGCAACGGGTCAAATACTAACCAAACAACCGTTTGCAAAATCTTTAATTAAATTTGATGGCGGCTTGAAGGTTTAAAATTTCCGAAGAAAACGAAGTTCAAAATACCTCATTCCTGATTTAGAATTTCACTCTAAAACACTCAGCCATCATCTTGTACAATTCAGGATGTTTGCGTTTCATGAGTTTGGGGTTTTCGAAAAAATACTCTGAAGCCACAGCAAAAAACTCTGCTTGTTTTGTACCTCCATAAGCTCTAATATCTGATTTATCTTTATTGATAGCTTCCATTTTATCGTGTACCAATTTCAACCATGGAATCGCATTCATATTTTGCATCAAGACCTCTGGGACCCCGTCGACATTGTCATCCATTTTATCAATGAGATGAACAAATTCGTGAATCGCTGTATTACGTTTATCGTTTGAGTTTTTGAATCCGTGATGCAAAGCCTTTCTAGACAAAATCATTTTCTTTTCCAATCGCCCTGTACCAATAGCACCCGCAATACGTCTCGGCCCACTCTTATCAGAAAACTCAAAATCTTCATTGAAATTATCAGGATAAATAATAATACCTGTCACAGTTGGATAATGCCAATCCTTAAATCCGAATACAGGTATTACAGCACTTGATGCTATAAAAATTGTATCTAACTCTTCAATTTCAAAACCTACAGTATCGATATACACTTCTCCTAAAAACTGCATCATTCTATTTTGAAAACGTTTTTGCTCACTCGCAACCAGACGCTTATAGAATCCCACCTCTATGAGTAAAACAGAATGCCAGTGCACAGGGAATTGTTTGGTCGTTTTATAGTACATTTTATAAAATACAAAAATAACAAAAGCGAAAAGGGAAATAAAAACAATAAGGTATAGCATAAGTAAACTGTATGGACTTGAAAGGCCTAAACTAATGATTTTCATACTTCCTAAAGGATCATTTACTAAAAAAAAAAAAACACTTTTAAAAGAACATGTTTTTTATCAAAAAAATACTAGATGTAAAATTTCTACTAGATTTACTCGTGATTCTAATAACAGGTATTAGCCAGAAACGAATAGACTATCGTAGAAAGCACGAAAGTTGTTTTCAAGATTTAAATGATGGCTATTGCAAACAGCTTGATAATTTTGCTCAAGTTATTGATGATGTTATGTTCACGTACCACATAGTAATCGCGTCTTATTTATAAATACAAATTCATTCTTAAAACAGAATTTCAACTAAAACGTCTTTTAATGCGTTAAAGTTCTAAAGTAAGAATATTAATAGCATTCGTGCCAATTAGAATACATTTGAAATCTTATATTTGAAGATTGGAAAATCCTGAAAACATAGAGACTACAGCTCCAAAGAAAAGAGAGCATCGCTGGTTTCGCAGAACCTTGCGAGTGCTAGTAGGTATCTTACTTTTCTTGGTGCTACTGGTGTTTTTTGTGAGGAGTCCATGGGGACAACATATTATTGTCAACAAAGCCACAAACTATGTTTCCAACAAAACGAATACGAAAGTTGAAATCGAAAAATTGTTTATAACTTTTGATGGCAATTTACAACTCAACGGTCTCTTTTTAGAGGACAAAAAAGGCGACACCTTAATCTATTCAAAATCATTAGAAGCTAACATTCCGCTTTGGAAAATAATACAAGGCGAAGCTGTTGGCGCTGACGTCTTAAATTGGGACGGTTTACGTGCTAATATTACAAGAAAAGACTCCATTTCAGGATATAATTTTCAATTTTTAATTGATGCTTTTGCTTCTACCAAAACGACAGAAGATGTAACAGATACAATTAGTAATCCACTTAACTTGGTTATTGGAAACCTTAAACTCACAGCTGTTGATATTATTTTTAATGATGCAGTTGCTGGTATTGACAGTCGGTTTCAAATTGGCACACTTAAAGCTAATATGGAAACTACAGATCTTGAAAACATGAACTTTGATGCTTCTCAAATTGAACTGAGCAACTCCAAAATTAAATACCTTCAAAAAATAGTTGCTATTGACACTGCAACTTCAGATATCCCATTGCCTAAATTCTCTTCTGAAAGTGTAAAACTCAATAATGTGATAGCGTATTATGAATCTCAACCAGACCAAATTATCGCAGATGTTGACATTACGGAATTCTCTACTGAAGGTACAATCATCAATGTAACAGATAATGATTTCAACCTTGAAAAGATCACACTCAAAGATTCAAAAATTAGCCTCACTACTGAAGCTCAAATTAATGGAATAGTACAAAAAACAGAAAACACTAAAAACGAAGCCAAAACAGATATTCAAGCTTTTAAATGGCCTATAATTAAAATTAATATCGCTGAAATAGACCTTGAGAATAACGAAATCGATTATCGTGTAGGTAACGCAAAACCACAACAAGGTGTTTTCAACCCTAATGCTATTGCTTTACAAAACTTAACACTCAAAGCCAACGATATACTTTTAAAAGACCAAAAAGCAGCACTCAATTTAAACCAATTCCGTTTCAACGAAATTTCTGGCCTCAATTTAAAAAGACTTGTAGTTAATTTTAAAGTGACTGACCAAAATATACAATTAAAAGACTTAGATTTTAAACTGAATAGTAATTCTGTTACAGGTTATGCGCAATTGCAATACAGTTCCCTTTCGCAATTTTTAGAAACACCAGAAACAACTCAAATCGAAGCCAACTTACCATCCTTCAATGTATCATTAAATGAATTTTTTAAGTTCGAACCAGAACTCAAAAAGAATTCATACCTCTTAACATTGAGTGAAAAACAACTCACTGGAAACATCAATACTTCAGGAACTTTAGCTTTGATTAATCTTACAGACGCAACACTCAATTGGGGACATTCCACTCAAATTTCAGCCAGCGGAACACTTCAAAATGTGACAAATCCTGAGACGCTTCAATTTGATATTCCGCAGTTTTCCGCAGAAACCAAACGTTCAGATATTATAAAATTCATAAATGAAGAAGATTTAGGCGTGAGTTTACCTAAAGACGTTGAACTTGTTGGGCGATTTAGTGGAAATCCAAAAGATATTTCCGCGAAAGCGACATTAACAAGCACACAAGGTGTGGCGACACTCGATGGTCGTTTTAAAAACACAAATACCATTATTTACGATGCTTCTATTACTATAGAAGACTACAAAATAAACGAATTGCTAAATGATCCACAACTTGGTGTTTTAAGTCTACATTTAAAATCGCAAGGACGCGGTAGAACCATCAATACATTAGACGCGACTTTAGATGTAATGGTTTCAAAATTCCAACTAAATGATTACGCTATAAACGACCTCAATCTTAATGGAGATATAAAAAACGGAGAAGGAAAAATACGCTCGACATACAAAGACAAAAACCTCAACATCAATCTCGCCGCTTTAGTTGTATTAGACTCCATAGCTCCAGAAGCCACCCTAGAATTAGATGTTATTGGTGCTGATTTACAATCTCTTGGATTGACAGAGCGCAATGTAAAAACAGCAATGAATATCTATGCAGATTTTAAAGGCAATAACGAAAGTTATGATGTTAGCGCTATCATAGACAAAGGTGTTTTTGTTTATAATAATAGAACCTATTTATTAGGAGACTTAACTGCCTTGGCTTTTGTAGATAAAGACACAACGTCAGTTTCAATAAAAAACAAAATATTAGATCTTAATTTGAAGTCTAATACCGATCCGATAACCTTTAGTAAAGCGATAAAAAGGCACGTGTCAAGTTATTTCTTTAGGGATGAAATAGCCCTAGATTCTACTACTAATTTTGTCAATTTAAAGATAAATGGTAAAATTTCTGAATCTCCTTTACTCAACGATGTATTTTTAATTAGTATTGAAGATTTAGAGACTATAGATATCGCTTTTGATTTCAATGAAAAAGAACGCCAACTCAAAGCGAATATAACTGCGCCACATATTAACTACAGTGGAAATAAAGTGGATAGCCTAGCCTTTTCGATGACTACTGATAAAGAAAATTTCAACTTTAATTTAGGTTTCAAAAACATTACTGCTGGACCTCTAGATGTGCCAAAAACGATTATTACAGGCAATCAAACCAATAATGAACTATCATTAGACGTCTTTGGGTTTCATAATGATGAAAAAATCATGAATATCAACACTACAATCACAGGTAATAGTGAGCGTTTAAGATTTACAGTAAATCCAGACAGTTTGATATTGAATAAGAGCAATTGGGTAATCCCTGTGGCAAATGAGATTATTTTTACGGATAAGAAATTAGAATTTCATGATTTTAAAATCTCAAAAGGGGACCAATCCATAGAGATTACAGATCAATTACCTAATATTAAAAAATCACATATAGCTCTAGATTTTAGCAACCTCAAAATTAGTGAAGTCTTTAATTATTTAAATCCCAATATTGAGTTAGCGACTGGTGAACTCAATGGTAAATTTATTTTAGAAGAACCGTTTGCAAGGACTGGGCTTATTGCAGATTTGAGCGTTGAAAAACTAAACGTTTTAGATACAAATTTAGGAGTTTTAAGCATTAATGGAAATTCACTTTCAGATAACAACTATACATTTAACGCTGGATTAAAAGGAGGTGATATTGATTTTGATCTCGTAGGAGATTATACGGTAACCAATACAGCTGCTAATCTCGATCTTAACCTCAATATCAATACCTTTAAAATGAAAGCGCTTAACACATTAAGTTTCGGTGAAATCAAAGAAGGTAGTGGTAGCTTTAATGGCGAGTTTAAAGTCACAGGCACAACTAAAGATCTAAATTATAATGGAATCTTAAACTTTAATGGAGCGCGTGTCAATGTATCTAAACTGAACACAAAATTTACCATGCAAAATGAAACGCTCAATGTAAACAACGACGGATTTTCAATGTCCCAATTCACCATTTTAGATGAGAATAATAATGCCCTTGTAGTTTCTGGTGAGATAGGAACTAAAAGCTTTATCAATCCAACATTTAACCTTGATTTAAAGGCTAATGATTTTCAAGTTCTCAATGCCTCGCCAGAAGACAACCAGGATTTATATGGTAAAATAACCTTTAATGCAAACGCCAAACTTACAGGAGATTTACTAATCCCTAAATTAGACGCTGAGTTAACTTTAGGATCAGATACTGATGTGACTTATGTGATGCCCTCCTCATTAGCCAATATCGAAGAACGTGATGGTGTTGTTGTTTTTGTTAACCGTAAAAACCCTGATGCGATCCTCTCTCAAAACGAAAAACAAACAGCCACTATCAAAGGTCTAGATATTTCAACACGTATTAAAGTTGGAAAAGACGCAGCTGTAACGCTAATTATTGATGAAGATACAGGAGATAATTTTAGAGCATCTGGTCAAGGAGAATTGATGTTCACAATGACTCCAAATGGTCTTATTACGCTTTCAGGGTCTTATGAAATTTCTGATGGACACTATGAACTCAACCTCTATAATTTAGTTAACAGAAAATTCTTAATAGCTCCAGGTAGTCGCGTCACATGGTCTGGAGATCCTTTTGATGCAAAACTGGATGTTCGCGCTATTTATAATATAGAGACTTCCGCCTCTGCATTGATGGCATCCCAAATTTCTGGAGCTGATTCTTCAGTAAAAAATAAATACCAACAAGTATTGCCTTTTAATGTTTATCTTAATATTGATGGTGAATTATTAGCGCCCGAAATCTCTTTTGCGCTAGATATGCCTGAAGAAGAACAAGGTGCCATTGGCGGCCAAGTTTACGGTCGTGTGCAACAAGTCAATGCTCAAGAAGGCGAACTTAATAGACAAGTTTTTTCACTCCTAGTACTCAATCGATTTTATCCAGATTCTGGCAGTGATGGAAGTTCTGGAGGTTTTGCCACCCTAGCACGAGACAATCTAAACGATGCTGTTTCTGGGCAACTTAATGCGTTCTCAGATAAATTATTAGGTAATTCTGGGATTGAACTTGATTTCGGGATCAATAGCTATACAGACTATCAAGGTGAGAGCGCTATAGACAGAACCCAATTAGATGTCGCAGTACAAAAGAAATTATTTGATGATCGATTAATAGTTCGAGCGGGAAGCGAAGTCGATATTGAAGGCAGCAGTTCTACTGGAGAATCAACACCATTAATAGGTAATGTAAGTTTAGAATATATCGTTTCAAAAGATGGAAGGTACCGAATTAAAGGATTCAGAAAAAGTCAATTTGAAAATGTTATTGACGGTCAAACTATTGTAAGTGGAATTGCTTTAATTTTTACACAAGAATTCAATCAGTTTGACGAACTTTGGGATGCTATTTTCAAATCACAAAGTGAAAAGAAAGCCAAATTAGAAGCCGATAAAAAAGCTGCAGAAGCGCAATTAAAAGCCAAAGATTAAGATACCAATAAAAGTATAGAAGAGAAAAAGAACTAATACCAATTTAACCACTTAATAACGCATATAATTAGTTTCTTTTTAGCTCATATTTCAATATAAAATAAAACCGTAACTAAAGCTATGCTTTGATTTTCAATTTCATATAAACAAAAAATAATTTAAATTATTGATACGACATTAAAAAGTTAAACTGGTATAAACCTTGAAAAAAACTATAAAACATATTATCTATCTTTTTTTCTTCGGAATTATCCTGCACTCGTGCAGTATCACAAAATACATACCAGAAGGTGAACGACTTTATATAGGAGCAAAAATTGAAATTAAAGCAGACTCATCTGTTCAGAATGTTGATGATTTAAAAACCGAATTAGAAACAGTTTTAAGACCTACGCCTAATTCTGAATTTTTAGGAATGCGTCTAGGGTTATACTGCTACTATAAAAATCAAAAGGAACATCCTGGATTTGTAAATCGATGGCTATTTAAGCAAATGGGTGAAAAACCGGTGTATCAATCAGATATAAAAACGATTGAAGTCGAAGATATTTTGCGTAATAGACTGGAAAATAATGGTTTTTTCTACAGCACAGCAGAATCATCTTTTGAAGAAAAAGACTTAGAAACCTCAGTCACTTATACGATAAACGTTCTTTCTCCATATAAAATGATGGGTTTCAAATTAGACTCTATGCCTTCGCCACTTTATGAAGATGTAAAACGAGCCAAAGCCGAGTCTCCATTGTCAAAAGATATGCGTTTTGACTTATCTAATCTTAAACTAGAACGCCAACGCATACATGAAGAATTAAAAAACAAAGGGTACTATAACCTCAATGCAGATTTTTTCATTTTTGAGACAGACACGAATCAATACAGAAATAAACGTTTTGATTTATACCTAAAACTTAAGGCTCAAGTTCCTAAAAAATCAACGGTTCCTTACCTCGTAAAAAATGTTAACATCTATCCAGATTATGATTTACAGGATTCGACTGCCACAAACGTTGAACGTTTCAATTCTAAAAACTATTTTCAAGATTCCTTATTTTTTAAACCGAAGCATTTAGACAAATTTATCACCATAGAAGAAGGTGATTATTACAATCCGACAACCTCAAAAAACACATCCAGACGCTTATCGAGCATTGGAGCATACAAATTTATAAACATTCAATATAAAGAAATTGATTCTTTATTAACTGATAGTTTGGGTGTGTTAGAAGCCAATATTTTTCTTTCACCATTGACAAAACGTGCTTTTCGGGCAGAGTTACAAGCGCTCACGAAATCAAACAATTTTACAGGTCCAAATATAGCATTGACCTATAGCAACAGAAACCTTTTCAACGGTGGAGAAACTTTTAATCTCAGTGCGAATATTGGTTACGAAACACAATTTGCAAGTGGCGAAAACGCAGGTTTAAGCAGTTTGGAATATGGCTTAAAAGGGGAATTGATTTTCCCAAGAGTTATTTCACCATTTAACATCAATGATGACTTTTCTAAATATTCTATTCCGAAGACAAAAACCAGTTTAGGCGTAACCTACTTAAAACGAAGCCAACTCTACACCTTATTCAGCGGAAGTGCTCTTTTTGGATATGTATGGAATGCGAATAAATTCATCTCTTATGAAGTTAATCCAATTTCTATAAATTATACAAGATTAATCGAAACTAGTGACGAGTTTGAAGATATTTTAGATGATAACCTGTTTTTACGACGCAGTTTTGAACAACAATTTATTTCGGGTCTTACCTTTTCATTTACCTATAATGAAATGACAAATCGAACTGACCCAAATCAATTTTTCATAAATACGACTTTTGATGTCGCAGGGAATTCAATTAGTCTTTTTGGGAAAGAACAATCTACAAACCAACCCGAAACCTTTTTAGGCTTAGAATACGCACAATACGCAAAAGCAGATATTGATGCTAGGTTTCATTTAAACTTCGGAAAAAACAGAGAACACACCTTAGCTACTCGCCTATTTGCTGGTTACGGTTTAGCGTATGGAAATTCTGAAGTCATTCCATTTGTAAAACAATATTTTTCTGGTGGACCTTATAGCGTAAGAGCTTTTAGAATTCGCTCTTTAGGGCCAGGAACATATAACGATGATTCTGAGACCAGTGATGATGGATCATTTGTTGATCAAACCGGAAACATCAGACTAGAAGCTAACATAGAATATCGCTTTCCAATGTATTCCTTCTTTAAAGGCGCATTTTTTGTAGACGCCGGAAATGTTTGGAATTCTGTAGCTAACCCCGTTTTTAATGGCGATGATACATTCACCTCAAATTTCATTAATGAACTAGGTATGGGAGCAGGATTTGGTTTACGTATTGATGTACAAGGCTTCGTCATTCGATTTGATTTAGCTGCACCTTTTCACGATCCATCCTTACCGGAAGGCGACCGTTTTGATTTTAAGATTGATGAGCCAGTGCTTAATTTTGCTATAGGGTATTCGTTTTAAGTATGGTTATTGTTAGGCTTATTGAATTTTTATTTTATAAATTTTGACTAAAAGCGCCCCCCTAAAGCCCCCTCAAACGGGACACCACTCATACGTGATTACTCATATTCTAAAAAATTAGGCACAATTCTCTTGTCTCTTGATTCACAAAATTCATTCGCTAACAAATACGTTTTAATTTTGAATTAAATACCTTATATTTAAATACAAACCCAACTCAAATAAATATAAATGACAGATAAAGAACAATTCATGAAAGAAGCAGTAAATACTGCTTTAAAAGGAATGAATAACAATGAAGGCGGACCTTTTGGTTGCGTTGTTGTAAAAGATGGAAAAATTGTTGGACGAGGTAATAACAAAGTAACTTCAACAAATGATCCAACAGCACATGCAGAAGTCACAGCGATTAGAGATGCTTGTAAAAACTTAAATTCTTTTCAGTTAGATGGCTGCGAAATCTACACCTCTTGTGAACCCTGCCCTATGTGTTTAGGTGCTATTTATTGGGCGCGACCTGATAAAGTGTATTACGGAAGTAATCAAGTAGATGCCGCAAATATTGGATTTGATGATGAATTTATTTACAAAGAAATCCCATTACCTTATGCAGAAAGAAGCATCCCATTTGAGCAATTAGCGCGTAAAATCGCATTAGAACCTTTCCAAGAATGGACAAAAAAAATGGATAAAACTGAATATTAAATAATGTTCAAAAAATATATTCGAATTGAATAAAAAGATTGAGATTTTATTGATATTAATTTCAATTCTAACCCTTATGAAATTTTGGATTGATATATATTCTCATGATGAATTTGCTAAAAACCAAGTTTTTATAAAACATAGACCAATTTGGGAAACACATTTCTATTCACCACGCGGAATGAGTGATTTAAAATTGTTAGAAATATCAGAGAAAGGACAGCGAGAACAGATATTATTTAATGAATTTATTGTTAATAATCAGACCATTGAATAACCTATAAAACACAACAAAACCACTAAAAACCTTCATCCTAAATAACAAAATCATAAAAACGTCCCAACATTCTGGGATGACTTTATTGGAATTTTTGCGTTACGAGCAACGTCTCACTGGAACCAAAATTGGCTGCCGAGAAGGTGATTGCGGTGCATATACAGTTCTTGTTGGCGCCTTAGAAAATGATACAATTAAATACCAAAGTATTACTTCTTGTATTTCTCCCCTCGGAAATGCGCATGGCAAGCACATTGTTAGCGTTGAAGGCACAAATCTTCAAAGCAAGCTCACTGCACAGCAAGAAGCTATGAAAGCTAATTATGCGACACAATGCGAATTTTACACACCTGGTTTTGTAGTCTCTCTAACTGGTTTTGCACTTTCAAATTCTAAAAAAACTACAGCAATGCATTAGATGCTATTGGTGGAAATATTTGCAGATGCACAGGTTACAAAGCCATTGAGAAAGCAGCACATCAAATTGTTTTTAATTTAAAAGATAAAACGAAAGATAACACATTCAATTGGTTAATTGAAAACGAATTTATTCCTAAATACTTTGCGACAATTCCTGAACGATTGCAGGATTTAAAAGCTAAGGACATTAATCAACCTAAAGGCAAATATATCTCTGGAGGAACAAATCTATATGTGCAACAAGCCGATCATTTAGTAGATAATTTGGTGCATCATATTGCCGATAAAAACTAATTAAAAGGCATTCATATTGAAAACGATGTATACACCATAGGTACAAATTCTACAGTATCAGATTTATGAAATCATAGTGTCATAAACAGTCATTTTCCAAAGCTAAAAGAACACCTAAAACTAGCGTCTTCTGAACAGATTAGAAATATGGATTCCTTTGGTGGCAATTTGGTTAACGCCTCTCCTATTGGTGATATGACAATTTTATTTTTAGCACTTAATAGTGATGTCATCATTTTAGATCAAGACCAAAACAAAAGAAAAAAAGCGCTCAAACACTTTTATCAAGACTACAAAACTTATGATTTAAAAGATGGTGAACTTTTGAAAGCTATTAGCTTCAAATTACCGACTATGACATCGTTTTTTAATTTCGAAAAAGTTTGCAAGCGAACCCATTTAGATATTGCAAGCGTCAACTCGGCGATTCACATTTCCGTAGAAAATAATAGGATTTCAGAAGCACATATATCGATTGGTGGTGTTGCCGCTATTCCGAAGTATTTACATGAGACTTCAAAATTTATAATTGGAAAAATACACTCTTCGGAAACGATAATTGAAGCCAATAATATCCTTCAAAGTGAAATTTTACCAATAAGCGATGTTCGTGGTGCGAGTTATTACAAACGTTTATTGGCTCGACAATTATTCTTTGCATATTTTATGGAGTTATTCCCTCAGCAATTCACATTAAACGACTTTCTTCAACATGTATAAAAACAAATCAAATAGTGCTTTAGATTCTTATACACTTGTTCGCGGTGAATCTTTATACGTGGATGATGTTAATATTAGACAAGGCACAGTTCATGGTGTTGTTTTTGACTCGCCAAAAGCACATAGGAAAATTAAACATATCGATTATTCTAAAGCAGAAGCTCTGGAAGGTGTCGAGCGCATTTTTACATATAAAGATGTTCCTGGTGAAAACCAAATTGGTGGTATCATACCAGATGAACCGTTATTTGCTGAAGATGAAGTCCATTTTTGGGGAACGCCAATTGCTTTAATCGTCGCAGAATCTGAATTTACCGCAAGAAAAGCCAGAGAATTAATCGAGATTGACATCGAAGAATTACCAGTAATCACAACTGCAAAACAAGCCAAAGCAAAAGGGAATTTCATAAATGTGCCACGCTCTTTTAGTTTGGGTGATTCTGAAAAAGCATTCAGCAACTGCGAGTATATTTATGAAGGTGAAACCTTCTCCAACGGACAAGAACATCTCTATATCGAATCTCAAGGAGCGTATGCAGAACCTTTAGAAAACGGAACTATAAAAATCACCTCATCAACGTAAGGACCAACATCTGTCCAAAAAATAACTGTGCAAGTTTTAGGACTTGCTATGCACAAAATTGAAGTGGATGTGACACGTCTTGGTGGTGGATTTGGAGGCAAAGAAGATCAAGCAACCCCTTGGGCTGTGATGGCTGCTTTAGCGACATATCATTTAAACCAATCGGTGAAATTGATATTGAATCGTCATGACGATTTACGTATGACAGGAAAGCGTCACCCTTATGAAAGCTCTTATAAAATAGGACTCTCAAAAGACTTAAAAATAATGGCTTATGAAGCTGAGTTTCTTCAAAACTCTGGAGCTGCAGCAGATTTATCGCCAGCCATCGCAGAGTGAACCTTATTTCATGACACCAATAGTTATTATGTACCAAATGTAAAAACGACGGTTATTAGTTGCAAAACGAACCTTCCTCCTAACACAGCATTTCGGGGTTTTGGTGGACCACAAGGCATGTTTGTTATCGAGTCTGCTATTGTGAGAGCTGCAAGTGAGATTGGTATCACTGCAAGAGCCATTCAAGAAGTGAATCTTCTGGATGAAAATGACATGTTCTCTTATGGACAGATTGCTAAAAAAGTAGAAGCAAAAAACACTTGGGATTCTGCTAAATCTATATTTAAAATTGAAACCTTAGAACAGGAGGTCAAAGATTTCAATGAGACAAACTCAAGTTTCAAAAAAGGCTTGGCATTGATGCCAATAACCTTTGGGATTTCATTTACAAACACACCTATGAACCATGCGAGAGCCTTAGTTCATATTTATCTAGACGGAAATGTGGGAATTAGCACTGCTGCTATAGAAATGGGACAAGGCGTTAATACGAAGATGATGCAAATTGCTGCAGATGTAATTTCGATTCCTATTGAAAAAATAAAGGTTGAAACTACTAATACCACAAGAGTTGCCATCACCTCTCCTTCTACCGCAGATTTAAACGGAAAAGCAATGCTAATGGCTTGTAACAGCTTGGTGGATCGCTTAAAAATTGTCGCCTCGGAAAGTTTAAGTACTTCAAAAAATGCTATTGCATTAAAGAATGAATCTATTTATATTAATAGTGAAAAATCAACAATGACTTAGTCAGAATTAGTAAGCAACGCTATATTGAAACGAATTGCGCTTACTGAAAATGCACATTACGCAACTCCAGAAATCCACTTTGATAAAACCAAAGAAAAAGGACATCCATTTGCTTACCATGTTTATGGAACTGCAATTATTACAACGACTGTAGATTGCACACGTGGTACTTATGAATTTGATAGTGTTAAGATTGTTAATGACTATGGTAAAAGCATGAGTGAAGGCATTGATTTAGGTCAAGCAGAAGGCGCTTTAGCTCAAGGTATCGGCTGGATGACGATGGAAAAATTGCGTATAACGATGATGGGAAACTACTATCAAATGCGTTATCCACTTATAAAATTCCAGATATCTTTTCAGTACCTAAAGAAGTGGAAGTTATTCCTATAGAAACCGATGGTAATGATATGGCCATATTAAAATCTAAAGCAGTTGGAGAACCGCCTTTAATGTATGGGACTGGTGCTTATTTTGCGATTCAAAATGCGATTAAAGCGTTAAATCCGAAGTATCATATAAAATTTCATGCACCTATGACTCCTGAAAAAGTATTAATGAGTTTATATGAAACCAATCAAGTTTAAGCATTATGAAAACACAGATCAACGAATGTATTTTTGATGCTTTTCCCGAGTTAGAAAGTGATCGACTTACTTTTAGAGCATACAAAAAAGAGGATGCTGAAACACTACTATCTCTGAGAAGTCATAAAGCTATTTCTAAGTATATGGATACAACTATTCCAATACGTGTTGAAGATACCGAAAAACGAATTGAAGGCTATCATAATGCATGCAATGAAAGCAGAGGAATCACTTGGGCAATTATAGAAAAAAACAGTAATATACTTATAGGTGATTTTGGCATATGGAGTATTGATAATAAGAATTCTAGAGGTGAAATTGGATATATTCTACATCCTGATTTCTAGGGAAAAGGATATATGACAGAAACCCTGAACACATTAATTCGTTTTGGTTTTGACGATTTAAACCTTCATAGCTATGAAGCCAATGTAAATATTAAAAATGACAATTCGAAAGCATTATTACTTAAGTTCGGATTTAAACTAGAAGCCTATTTTAGAGAAAATTTTTATTAAGATGGTCGTTTTTTAGATAGCGAAATTTATAGCCTATTAAAATCAGATTTAAATTAACAAAGATATCGCACTGCACTACAAAAAACAGAATATTCTCAAAGGCGCTATAATTTATAGTGCTGGTGATACTATTGCTGCACTTTTATTAGATGAATTTTCTTGGTATCGCTCGCTAGGAATGACTTTGTTGGCGCCACATTTTATGCTTTTGAAATCCCTAATTACTTTGATTGGATTGTCAAAAAAACAGAACGCCTAAAAAGTATGAAAGCCACACTTACCAAAACGATTTTGGCTATTTTGTATTTTAACCCGTTATGGATTGCTAGACATTTATTGTTTATTAAATTATTTTTTGGTCAGTTTGATGCGGTTTGTTTTGATATTTTAGAAATTGCAATGTGGTCCTTTGTAGTCAATATCCCAATTTCTTTTGTTGCAAATTATATCATTCAAAATCGTTTTAAACTAAAATGGCGATTCTTGGGAAGCGCCCTTTTTTATGCTTTGACGGCTATTTATTATGCGATGAATGAGACTTTGTTTAGTTGAGTAACAGATTAATTTGTCATTCCGAACGAAGCATAAGGAAGAATCCCATAGAACAGATTTCTCGTCGTTCATTCTCCTCTCTGTCGAAATGACAAACCACAAAATACAGTCTTTAAAGGAGTGATTTTAAATCCTCTTTCTTCAAAATTCGATATTCAGAAATATCATAATGTTCAATAATCTCGTCCAATAAATAATTACGAACGACTAGAATTAAATGCTCGGTATCCTCATCCAAAAATTTAGGGATTAGATCTTCAGCAGCAGTATGTAAACCTTCTTTATTAAGTTCTAACCGCCCTAATTCGTCTATAATTATGTATTGCCTTTTATTTTCCGAAGTAAGAGAAATTAAATAATCGTTTGCCTTTTTAAATGCAGGTCTCAAAAAATTAAATGGCCCTATTGAGACCACCTTGGTACTTTCAACTTCAGATTCAATTTCAAGTTCGTATTCTACTTTAGATTTTACATTCAGGAAACAACGTTTCCCATTCTCATTATCTGGACACAACCAACCATCGACATCATCTCTTTGATTTGCCCAATTTAATACTGCTGTAGTTTTCCCTGTCCTAATATCCCCTGCTAGTATATAAATCATTGTGATGGTATATTAAAATGAATACAATTTGAAATGCTATTTGCCATAAAATATTTAAATCGCATATAACCTTTTAAGTCTTTTGTGGCTTTCCAAGTGAATGAAATAATCTGTCTGAAATACGGAAACAAATCCATTGCATTTGTGATATCTTCTTGGTATTGCGACTCTTTCTTATTAAGATATTTCCGAACCAATTTTAAAAGTAAGGGTCCAATAATTAAATACCAAAGCATTAAAATCAAGAAGCTACGCAACATAATATAAACACCTTTTTTCCAACCCAACAAATCACCTCCAAAGTATGAAAACGCTAAAACAATTACCGCAACAGTAATTAACCAAACCCAAATCACTTTAGTTTTAAAAGAGACTTTTGATCTGGTCTTATTTGCATCTATAGTATTAGGTTGTATATAAAACTCAGCTTCGGTTTTATTAGAAATAATAGTAATCATGCTTTTGATGAATACCCCTGCTAGAAGTCCGCAAATACCATAGACTACTAGATAAATGCTAATCAAAATCGAAGTGGTAGAGGTCTCTGAAACAAATTCCATTTTCTTCTGAACCCAAGCACCATAGATATCAATAGCTTCCCAAAGTCCGTTTCCATATACGATTGTTAAGATGAATATTTTTTGAACTGCAGACTCCAAAAAAGTAACCATTCCTAAAACCATCAAAGTCGCACCTTTCCATGAAAACTTCGTAAACAAAAATGCTCCAAAAAGCGCCTGAAAACTCACAGCTACATAAGCACCAAATGGAGAGTATGGACTTACAGCCATTTTTATAATTAATACAATAAGCAATGCTTTCAAGATAGCCTGCCACTTGTTTTTAGCATAATATGCGATTAAACTAATGAGTAAAATAGAAATACCACCAACAATTAATCCTGTAAACGGTGTATTAAAAACATGTAAAAAACCACCAAGGCCAGACTCGTTTAAAGCCCAAAGTGCAGTTAATTTATCAATGATAGATTTGTTGTTTTTCATGACGTAGATTCTTCGCTTTGCTCTGAATGACAGTGTCTATTTATTATAATGTATCTGTAACAATTGAGCGACAACGCTTATCGCAATTTCTTTTGGTGTATCTCCGCCAATAGTCAAGCCAATTGGACAAACGACATTGCTCATTCCTTCTTCAATATTCATTTCATTAATAAGCATATTATTAAAACGTACTTTTTTTGTTTTACTGCCTATTAGACCTAAAAACTTGGTATCTTCTTTTAATGCCATAGATATAATATCAAAATCTATGGCATGGTTATGCGTCAACACTAAAACGTAGCAACTTCTTCCCCAGCGCACAACATCTCTAAACGTTTTAAAATCTATTTCACTCACCTCGCATTGATTGACACTTTTGTCAATGTTTTTTTCATCAAACCATTGCGGTCTAGAGTCAATAAGACTCACTTTAAAAGGGGTACCAACGAGCAGTTTTACGATTTCTTGCCCAATGTGTCCTGCTCCAAATAAAAATAATTCTGGTGATTGATTCATAGGTTCTATTATAAAATCCACTTTTCCTCCACAGCATTGTTCAAATTCTGGACCTAGAGTATATCCAGATTCAATGATTTTGTTTTCATGCAAAGCTTTTGAGGCTTGCTCAATAGCTAAAAACTCTAATTTACCACCTCCAATAGTTCCAAATACGTCTTTGCCTTCTGTAATTATCATTCGAGACCCGAGAATACAAGGTGTTGAACCATAACATTTCGTCACAGTAACTAGAGCAATGGGTTGTTGTTTTTGTTTAAATTCTGATAAAAGTTCAATCCAGTTCTTCATGTATTAAAAAAGGGAAATTTAAAAATAAGCCTTTTTTAGAGCAAACCATATTTCATTTTAGCTATAAAAAAATTAAATTTTAAATGATTCGTAACTATATTATGAAAAACTAGTCTTAATAAAAGGCTAAAAAGTCAATGGATAAACAAGGAAAGACGAATTCCAAACAACTTAAATATCTAATTATAAATTAAATATTCATAATATGACATCCAATGTCATACCGCGCTACAAACATTACAATTAAGTTTGTAGTGTAATTATATAATCCCTATAATTAGATAACTAATTAAAAAGAGATAAGCTACAACAAATTGAAAACGTATATAATTATCCCTGTTGATTAATAGCAAATTGCTTCTCTCTTTTATTTCTAACTCAGTTATTACTACCAAAAAAATTGTTTTACTTTAGTCTTTTGGATTTTTATGAAAAAATATGAGACTTTAGGAGATCTATTAATAGATTTCAGATCTTTCAATACGCTATCACAATCAGAATTAGCTTCACAATTTGATGTCGACATTAGATCTGTCATACGGTGAGAAAAGGACGAATCCCTGTTAAGTAGCGCTAAAGAAAAAGCTATGACACTTATTACGTTCAGACCTTATCAAGTGATAAGAAATTTAAATATGTCTAACCAAATTCCAACATTTTACGATTTTGATTTACGTAAATATTCTCTCTCTGCTATTTCAAGTGATTTACCCATGTAGATTGGATTGGATTGGATTGGATTGGATTGGATCTAAAATACATTCTAAAACCGATCGTATACAACCGATATCAATAGAGAATCATTTTAAAAACATCATTCGCTTTACAGAACTTCAGAAAAATCCTTTAAAAAGTAAAAACATAGACTTGATAACCGAAGCACGTAAACTCTTACCAGAATTAAATATGGTTATCCTTGACCAATCTGGTTACTGTATTTATTTCCCAATATCTTTGGATACTTATCTAAAAATTAAGAATCGTGACATTGATGAAAATCAACTTGACTCGCGTGACTTAATTAATTACAAAAATCACGATAATCCAGTTTTTTTACTGTCAGAGCACCACTTAAGATTGTTACGAGAACTTTTTTTATATCATAGGTGCTGTTTTAAAATTCTACAGAGACACACCTATTAAGAACTGCCTGTATGCCTTATTAACATCTAGATATGATTCTCATCTCATGAGCGATCAACTCGGTGTAAAAACTGTTTGGGAAGATTTTGAAGCTAAGAAAAAATATGATCTTCTAGATGCTCCAAGATTAGTTGAAGGGAACTTTAATGCTTTTCTAAAACACAAATAGTATCACATAAATTTTAAGAAAATAGTCTTACTAAAAATTTGGTTTTTTGTGTAATCTTTAAGAATGTTCTACGACAAAAAATAGTATCTTGAAATTTCATCCAATTTTATAATTCATACTTATGTCAAAAACATATTACGACCCTGCAGACCTTAGAAAGTTTAGTAAAATCACCGAATGGGGAGAAGAATTAGGTAACAAGTTCTTTGATTATTACGGTAAAGTTTTTGAGGAAGGCGCACTCACAGCTCGCGAAAAATCATTGATTGCGTTAGCTGTTGCGCATACTGAGCAGTGTCCTTATTGCATAGATGCTTACACAAAAGACGGACTACAAAGAGGTGTTACCAAAGAAGAAATGATGGAGGCCATTCATGTTGGTGCTGCAATAAAAAGTGGAGCTACTTTAGTTCATGGTGTTCAAATGATGAATAAAGTAAACAAATTAGACGGTTAATAGTAAATGACAAAATTAAAGACCCAATCCCTACAAAAAAAAGGAAGCGATTTAGCTCAGAGTAACAAACAGCTCGAAATTTTATCTAATGGTATTTTCAAAAATGGAGAATTACCAACATTCAAAACTAAAATTTCTGAAACGAGTCAATTTCCGCTTATAGCCAAAAAGTTAGAAATTCTACAAATCAATGTTGGTTACATGTGTAATCAAGTTTGTGATCACTGCCATGTTGATGCAGGCCCAGATCGAAAGGAAATCATGACACGTACTACGATGAGACAGTGCTTGGAAGTTATAAAAACTTCTGGTGCACATACTCTTGATTTAACAGGAGGTGCCCCAGAAATGAATCCAGATTTTAGATGGTTTGTTGAAGAAGCAGCCAAAGTTGGGATTAAAGATTTTATCGTACGCTCTAACCTAACGATTATTAGAGCTAACAAGAAGTATTACGATTTACCAGAATTTTTTAAAAAACACAACGTTCATGTCGTGAGTTCGATGCCACATTGGACAAAAGGAAAAACAGATAAACAACGCGGAGATGGTGTTTTTGATAAATCTATAAAAGCGTTACAAGAACTCAATGCAGTTGGTTATGGTATGCCAAATAGCAATTTAAAGTTGGATCTGGTTTATAATCCATCTGGAGCGTTTTTACCAGGAGATCAGGCTGCAATGGAAAAAGATTTCAAAAAGGCATTGATGGAAGATTTTGGGATTCAATTCCATAATTTATTTGCTATTACTAATTTACCAATAGCACGTTTTCTGGATTATTTAATAGCTTCAGAAAACTATGAAGATTACATGTATCAACTTGTTGATGCCTACAATCCTGCTGCTGTTGCAAATGTGATGTGCACAAATACATTATCTATTAGTTGGGATGGCTATTTATTTGATTGTGATTTTAATCAAATGTTAGAATTACCTGTAAATAGTAAATCCAGGCATATTTCAGAATTTAACGAAGAACTATTAGAAGGACGTCATATCGTCATATCACAGCATTGTTATGGCTGTACTGCTGGCGCAGGAAGCAGTTGCCAAGGCGTTGTTGCTTAAATAGTGTCTGATCGGAAACACAGCACTATTAAATTTGTTTCTTTTCGCGACATTTCCATTTATTTTCAATCGATTGATACTAAGTTATCAACTCATAAAAAGCAAATAGAAATGACATCAAAAATAATTCAAATGAAAAAATCGTCTGTTTACGACCAGACACTAAATATGAGAACATTCTTATTTTACATATCTGTTTTATTTTCTTTCTTTGGATTTTCTCAAGACTCTCTTAACGAACTATTGAAGCAATACAATAAGAATACCGTCCCTTATATATCGGTTCAAGAATTGGCAATGCCAAAAACAGAAGTTGTTATTTTAGATACTAGAGAAGAACCTGAGTATGAAATAAGCCATCTTAAAGATGCACTCTTTGTTGGATACAATCATTTCAATCTAGAACAAACGATGCAAAGACTTCAAGAAAAGAATCAAGCTATTGTTGTCTATTGCTCATTAGGAATTAGATCTGAAACCATTGCCAACCGACTTAAAAAAGCTGGATATAGTAATATAAAAAACTTGTATGGTGGAATTTTTGAATGGAAAAACAATGATTTTGAAGTTTATGATTCCGAAGATAAAAAAACCGACAGCATTCATGCCTTTTCAAAAGCTTGGAGCAAATGGCTAACTAAAGGAACAAAGGTTTACCCAAAAGATCTTAAAAAAAATTAGAGATTTTGTCATTCCGACGGAGCAAAAAGTGAATGACAAGGAGTCTTAAACTAACATAAGATTCTTCGTTGCACTCTGAATGACAAAAAAGAATAATATTAACTTGAATTCAAAATTGAAAACCGCATTAATCATCTTTACCCGAAACCCAGAATTAGGCAAATGCAAAACGCGTTTAGCAAAAACGGTAGGTGACCAATCTGCTTTAAATATTTACAAATACTTGCTACAACATACAGCCAATGTTTCAAAAGACGTTGAAGCGGATCGTTATGTGTTTTATTCAGATGATATAATTACAGATGATATTTGGAGTGTAGCACATTTCAGTAAAAAACTTCAAAAAGGTAAAGATTTAGGAGAGCGAATGCATAATGCATTTGACGAATTATTACATTCCGGCTACGAAAACGTGATCATCATTGGCAGTGATTTGTTAGATTTAGATGCCGCTATTATTGAAAATGCAATATTAGAATTAGACAAGCATGATGTCGTTTTAGGTCCTGCAGAAGATGGCGGTTATTATTTATTAGGGATAAAACAACTGCATCCAACAATCTTTAAAAACAAAGCTTGGGGAACCAAAACGGTTAGACAAGACACGATTTTAGATTTAAAAAACAAGGACGTATCTTTGCTAAAACCACTCAACGATATCGACACTTATGACGATATGAAACATTACAACCAACTCAAACAATTTTATACTAAGCATGATTAAATTTATACAAGAAACTACTGACTATTTACAATCTAAAGGTTTTGATAATCCGGAAGTCGGCATTATTTTAGGTACAGGCTTAGGGCAACTTACTGATAAAATTGAGATTTTAGCAGAAGTGAGCTATAACCAGATCCCTAACTTTCCAACTGCGACAGTAGAATTTCATAAGGGTAAATTACTTTACGGAAATTTAGCTGGTAAAAAAGTGATTGTTATGCAAGGACGCTTTCATATTTATGAAGGCTATTCTTTGCAAGATGTGACCTATCCTGTTCGTGTTATGAAACAATTAGGTATCAAAACCCTATTGGTTTCTAATGCCTCTGGAGCTATTAATTTAGACTTTAAAAAAGGGGAATTAATGTTGATTGATGACCATATCAATCTTCAAGGCGGTTCTCCTCTAGCCTTTAAAGGTGTTGGAGAATTAGGCGAACGTTTTGTGGATATGAGTGCACCATACGATCTTGAAATCAATGCGAAGTTTAAAGCGATTGCAAAAGCGCATCATATAAAATTACACGAAGGTGTTTACGCTAGTGTTGTTGGACCGCAATTAGAAACTAGAGCAGAATATAGAATGCTGAAACTTATTGGGTCTGATGCAGTTGGAATGAGTACCGTTCCAGAAATTATCGTTGCCAATCATTTGAATTTAAGAGTAGCTGCAGTGTCAGTTTTAACAGATGAATGCGACCCAGATAATCTCAAACCTGTAAATATTAGCGAAATTATCGCTATGGCTGAAAAAGCGGAACCTGATATGATCCTATTATTTACAGAATTGATAAAAACACTTTAACTAATTGGAAGTTTAGAGTACGTAGTATACAGCCGAGCTATTACTACAAACTGACGACTACCAACTGAATACTTAAAAATTATGAGTTACTTAAATGCGACAAACGACCTATATAAAGAAGCTGCACTAATACCTGATGTTGGTTTATGTTGTACAACCAATCCCATTTGGGAATTCCCAGGATTAAAAATCCCGAGAATCATGCAAGAAATGAATTATGGTTGTGGAAGCACAGTTCATGCTCGAGATTTAACTAATAATCCTAAAATGCTTTATGTTGGTGTAGGTGGAGGAATGGAGTTATTACAATTCTCATATTTCAACCGTGAAAAAGGAGGCGTTATTGGTGTAGATGTGGTAGATGAAATGTTAGAAGCATCACGCAAAAATTTCATAGAAGCCGAAGCGCAAAACGATTGGTTTAAAAGTGAGTTTATTGATCTAAAAAAGGGTGATGCTATGAATCTTCCTGTTGAAGATAATAGTATCGACGTCGCTGCTCAAAATTGCTTATTTAACATCTTTAAAGCAGAAGACTTAAAGAAAGCTATTGATGAAATGTATCGCATCTTAAAACCTCATGGTCGTTTAGTTATGAGTGATCCCACTTGTGAGCAACCTATGAATGACAACTTACGAAACGATGATCGTCTTAGAGCACTTTGTCTTAGTGGAAGTCTACCAATTGCAGAGTATGTTAAAGCACTTACAGATGCAGGTTTTGGAACGATTGAAATTAGAGCTAGAAAACCATACAGAATTTTAGATCCTAAAAATTACCCAACAGATGAATTAATCTATATAGAATCTATCGAAGTTGCTGCAATTAAAGATCCAATGCCAGAAGATGGTCCTTGTATATTTACTGGAAAAGCTGCTATCTATTATGGAGACGAAGATTATTTTGATGATAAGGCTGGACATATTTTATTAAAAAATCAACCGCTAGCTATTTGTGACAAAACCGCTGGAGCTTTACAAGCATTAGGAAGAGATGATATTTATTTTAGTGAGTCTACTTTTCATTATGATGGTGGAGGCTGTTGCTAGGCTCATTTTAATTACTGTTAAGACAGAAATCTCATTGATTAAAACAAAAATTAGAAATTATTTATAATAGAGTCCTGCATTCGTAGGAAGTCGCCATGGAAAAGTATATAGACCTCATAAAAAACTCGTATTCGGGGTACTGGAATTATCTAAAAAACGAGATTTTTCTACCCCACAACTGGGACAACTATTTCTATGGATTAATTGCTATTTCACTTATCGTTTGGGCATTAGAAGCTGTATTTCCTTGGCGTAAAAACCAAGGTTTATTTAGAAAAGATTTTTGGTTGGATACGTTTTATATGTTCTTCAATTTTTTTCTTCTGAATTTAATTATACTCATCGCCTTATCAAATACGGTTGCTGAATTTTTAAATGACGCTTTAAGTGCTATCGGACTTTCGCTTTCTAGTTTTCAGTTATTCGATTCTACAGATTTACCAAAGTGGTTGGGTCTCTTTATTTTCTTTCTTGTCAATGATTTTGTGCAATGGAATACGCATCGTCTATTACATCGCGTGCCTTGGCTTTGGAATTTTCACAAGGTACACCATAGCGTCAAAGAAATGGGATTTGCAGCACACCTGCGTTACCATTGGATGGAACCTGTAGTTTATAACTCTATTAGATATATACCTTTAGCAGTCATCGCAAATTACAGCTCTCAAGATGTCGCTATTGTGTATTTCTTTTCGATTGCCACTGGTCATCTTAACCATGCAAATTTGGGTTGGGACTACGGAAAGTTGAAGTATATTTTTAATAATCCCAAGATGCACATTTGGCATCATGCAAAAGAACTACCTAAACATGTTAGTTTTGGCGTTAATTACGGACTAACATTAAGTATTTGGGATTACATCTTTAAAACAGATTATGTACCACACAGTGGAAGAGACATAGAACTCGGTTTTGAAGGTGATGAACAGTTCCCAAAAGATTTTTTACACCAAGAGTTGTATCCGCTTAAAACCAAAAATTAAGTTTTATCGTAAGTAGTTATAACGACTTTACAATATGAACATGACCTATTTCAAATATTTCTTAATAGTATTAATGAGTATCAGTGTTTTTAGTTGTTCGTCAACAAATACTGTTATTTCTGAGGATAATATTGCTATTGAAACCCGTACTGAGATTGAAGTTCAAACTGAAACTAAAGTTGAAACTAAACCAGAAGAATCTGAAATTAGCGAAGCGATTATTAAGGCTTCTGAAATTAAAGATAATGTACAAACAGATTATGTTACTATTCAAGCAGATAGCACTTTATATATCACGCAGGGGAATTTTGTAATTGATCATTCTCAATGGAACGAACTATTACAGAAACATGTCTCAGACCAAGGCCATGTCAATTACAAAGGCTTTAAAACAGATATCACAAAATTTAATCATTACTTAAAATCAGTTTCTGAAACACCTCCTCAAGAATCTTGGAGTAAAGAGAGAACTCTTGCCTACTGGATGAATGTTTATAATGCCTACACCATAAAACTCATATTAAATAATTACCCAACTCAAAGTATTAAAGATATTGATGGACCTTGGAATGAGCGCTTTATTAAAATAGGCGAAAAATGGTACACTTTAAACGATGTTGAGCATAGAATCATTCGTAAAATGGATGAACCTAGAATCCATTTTACACTAGTTTGCGCTGCTGTATCTTGCCCTAAATTATACAACAAAGCATTTACTGCAAAAAATCTAGAAGCTGACTTAGAGTTATTAACCAAAGGTTTTTTAAGTGATACAACAAAAAATGAGTTGAGTGAAAGTTCAATTAAAATATCAAAAATATTCAAATGGTATGGTGGTGATTTTAAAAAGGACGGTGAAGATTTAATTGATTTTTTAAATCGATATAGCGATTTTGAAATTTCATCAAAAGCAAAAAAAAGCTACACAGATTATAACTGGAATTTAAATGAGTAAAACTAAACGCGTACTTTCCTTGTATAGATTTATATGATAAGCATAATCATTCCTATTCTAAACGAAGCTGAAATTATTGAAGATCTCCTTTTTCATTTAATAGACCATTCATCATTGCAGCACATTTCAGAAATCATAGTCGTTGATGGCGGAAGCACTGATGGGTCTCAAGACATCGTTAAACATTTAGACTTAAAAATCAAACTCATCTCATCTCCAAAAGGGAGAGCCAAACAGATGAATACTGGAGCTAAAGTTGCTAAAGGTCATATTCTTTATTTCTTACATGCAGATTCTTTTCCACCGCTACATTTTGATGCATTGATCATTTCCGAAGTAAAAAAAGGGAACAATGCTGGTTGTTTTAGGATGCAATTTGACAGTAAACATTGGTGGTTACAATTGGCAAGTTGGCTCACACAGTTTTCTTGGAGAGCTTGTCGTGGTGGAGACCAAAGTCAGTTTATTACTAGAGCGCTTTTTGACGAGATTGGGGGTTTTGATGAGAGCTTCGCTATTTATGAAGATAACATATTGATCAACGAACTCTATAGTAGAAACGAATTTGTGATCATCAATAAAAAAATTAAAACCTCAGCGAGACTGTATCGCAAACATGGTGTTTGGAAGTTACAGTACCATTTCTGGGCAATATATGTGAAGAAGTGGTTTGGTGCTTCGGCTGATGATTTGTTTGCTTATTATAAGAAGTATATTGGTTGATTATTGCTTATTACGTCCTACTTCATTTGGATATAAAATGTAAACAGCATCACTTTGAAACACTTCTTTAGTATCTAAATCAATAGCAGATAATTTACCTTTAAACGCAGCTCCAGTATCAACATTCCATACATTAATCGCATTCATGGGCTGATCTTGTTTGAGGTTCGTGGTAGGTGTATGTCCAATATAAATTTCATGGTAATGTTTGAGTCGGTTTGGATATAACTCAGAGTGTTTCTCAATACGTTTATCCATAGTCAACGCCATTTCCCAAAGTGTACGGTCAAAATAGAAATTCTCTTTGTGTACTTCACGTTCTACACCATTCATTGATGTAAAGCCTGCGTGAAGAAATAATCTATTTTGGTTATCAATATGACACAAATCCATATCCTCAAAAAAGTATAAATGCTGTTTTTTATCGTCTTCGGAAATCATCTCATAACTCTCAATGGTCTCTTTACCTCCATGTATGAACCAAACTTCATTTATGTCTCCAGTACGTAACCATTGTTCACACCATACGTCATGATTGCCTTTTATGAATATGCAGTCATTTGTTTTTGACAACTCAATTACATATTGAATGACTTGAGCAGACTCACTCCATCCGTCGACGTAATCTCCCATGAAAATGAGATGATCGTCATTAGTTAATTTTAGTCTTTCTATGAGTTGTTTTAAAGCTTTTAATCCTCCGTGGATATCTCCAATAGCAAATGATCTCATTAATTTTTTTTCACAAAGCTAAAAGAATACTTTAACACATCGAAAAAAGGATTAGAAATATTGTCCAATCCCAAATACAAATCCTTGGGTTGAATCGGGCGTTACACCAACGCCATAATCAATTCTAAAAATCGCATTAAAGATTTTTTTATGAATAAAACGCACACCAACTCCAGGATACACTCTAATATTCTGAGAGTCTCCAAAATCGCCAAAATCACCTCCTGGATTTCTCCAGCTTCCTGCATCAATAAACGCATTTCCTTGTAATGAAAACCAACCTTTTTCATAGAGTGTGTGGCGGTATTCGGTATTTAGAACAATTGCTGCTGTACCTCGATCTATGATATTACCTACCCCTCTAATATTTAGATTATTATCTACGGAAAAAGGCGCAAATGGTGTGTCGTTATTTGTGGCGACACCTAGTCGTAATCGACTTGCCCAATTGCCTTTATTTCCATAGCGTTTAAAATATTCAAAATCGTTCCATCCAATCAAAAACGCAGGTAATTGAGATTCATTTCTAGACGTCACGTATTGAAAATTAAAAATACTTCTAAAGCCCTCTACATATTGATAATCGTAATTGAGATCATTGTATTCATAAATCAATTTATAGAGCAATTTATGGACTCGTAACTCTTGAGGTACATTTGGATTTACTGCACCAGATTTGTATTCATAATCTTCTGTGAAGTAATTAAGACCCAATTCAATGCGGTTATTAAAGTCTAACTGATATAAACCGAGAACTTCAGTCGAGACGTTATTGTACTTGTAATCTGCTGTGGTGTTATCAAAAAAAACAGGTTCTTGAGTGGTTAAATCTTGATAATTAATTGCCAAACCTAATTGACGTGAAAACAAAAATGGTGCTCTAAAATTTAAGGCATAGGAATCATAGATATCCTTTTGGTAAAAGCCTCCAAAAGTCATATTTCTTCCGAAGAGATTAAATTCATACAACCCTAAACGATAAGCAAACTCATCATCATTGGTCGTATATACATTTGCTGATGGAATTATAGTAAAGTTCTCTTCAATATTATAAAATACATTATAGGTGTTATTGCCAGCAGGAAACACTTGGTAATACGCATGAGCAATGGATGGCAAGCGTTTTAATAGTTTTATATCTGCTTCAATCACTGTAGAATCCAACAGAACTCCTGCTTTAATATTCGATATTTTTTGAACGAATGAAGATCTTAACTTTTTATTGCCTTGGACTTTTAAATCTACTACAGTTGCCTGTTGTGCATGAGCGAAGCTTGTCAATAAAAATATAAAAGTAATAAGGATTTTCATGTGATGGTTATTAGACTCTTTGGTCGGTTACATCACATATACTTACGTTAAACATGCAGAAATTTATTCGGTTTTATAAAAGGATTGGATTACAGTTTCGGCAGGTTTATTTTGTGGTGTAAATTGATTGTCTTTATCGCCTCCAACCTCGTCATGAGCATGAAACCATTTCCAAACAAAACCGCCGGCAAACCAATCTTCGGTCCAAAACTCTTCAAATAAGGCTTGTGTTGCATTTGATTGTCCGTCAAAATTTAATGAGGTCCATGTATGATCACTTATCCATGGTTCTTTACCTGTGAAGTCGACACTTCTATAACCCCATTCTGTAAACAAAATTGGTCTGTCGTATTTTTCAGATACTGATTTAATAACTGGTTTGTGTTTTTGCCATCCTACTTTACATGCTACAACACTTGGTGTTTGGATATCACTCACTGGAAAATAAGCATCTATACCTATAAAATCCAATTCACCCCAAAATGGTGTGCGTCTAAACTCATCCCAATTAGCTGCGTAGGTTAGTTTCCCTTTATAAACAGTTTTAATTTTTGTGATTAAACCATCCCAATACTCAGGTCGTTCTCTCACAAAGTATTCTAACTCTGTTCCAATACATAAAATTTCAGCTTTGGTTTCTTCTGCTAATTCAGCATATTCCATAATAAAACTAGTGTAAGAATCTTCTAAAGCTTTCCAATTCTCGTCATTAGTCATTTTAATAAGACCTGTAAACTCTCCATTCCAAACCCAAATTTGAGGCTTCACCATAATTTTAATATGCTGCTTTCTGAGCGCTTCAATGTATTGCTTTCCTCCCGCTCTAGTTTCTCCAAACCATTGCCTGTCGGTATTATGAATAATTTCTGGATGGTCTAAGTTTTTCAAAAAACCAAAAGGCATTATCGCTGCATAATTTGCACCAACATTAACTACAGGTTTTGTGTGCGTATCATTGACAACATCTCGCGCTGCTACAAAACTCACACCATTAATTTTAATTGGTTGTGCAGCACATGAAGAGAGTATAAATAATAAGGAAATAATTCTAAAAACGGACATCTATATAAATTTATAGTCTAAAGATAAAAAGATCCCACTATGAAATGGGATCTTTTTAAATTAACATTCTGATTTTAAAAAATGAGTTTCATTAAAATAACGCTCTTAAGCCAATATTAAAAGTTTCTCCGAGTCCTGTATTATTTCCTCTAATAAAATTGGTATACAAGGTTTCAATATTCAACGTTTTTGTCAACTGATATTTTGCACCAGCTCCAATAGCTGTGAAGTCTTGAGCAAAATCATTTCCTGTATCTAAACGTTGCTGATGTTGTACTAATCCTAGAACTGTAAATTTAGAACTTGGAAAATAACTTAAAAACACACCTGGAGTTAACAATAAACTGTTATTAGCAAAACTACCTTCTATGGTATCAAAATTGGCGTCTTGTACTGCTTTTTTTCCAAAGTTATATTCGGTATTTAACTCTGTGAACAATTGCCAATCTCCACTTGGAAACGTATAATCATAGAAAAAACGATTCTGAAAAATAAATCCCTTTTGATCTAAAAATACACCATCTTCAGTTTCTTGATCAATCAAAGGAATATGAAATGCAGTTTGAATCGTAAAGTTACTCACGCCTTTAACAGGATTAAATTTTACTGCAGGTGCAAATGATGTAAATCCAGATCGCGCTGTTCCCCGCTCACCATCAAACTTAAACACCTCTAATGGATATCGATCATCTATCACATTCGACCGGAACTCCAAAATTAATCCTACGTTAAACTTACTCTCTTCAGATACCCCTGTAAATATATCTATGGTAGATGTGAAAAATGTTTGCCTCGCCTCTCTCCCTTCACTAAAAGTGCTTTCGGTTTGAGTATATAGATTATTAAACCATTTGATATCCCATTGACCTTTATTCAATAATTTTGAGGGTGTATATTCTTGAATGACACTTTTTTCTTGGTCCTCACCTTCTTGTGAAAAACCTGTAAATGTGAAAGCTATAATTACTAGTAATGTGATTGTTTTATTCATTAAAAATTTATTTTTGGGTGTTTAGTATGTCTTTATTGTTTGTTCAAAGTCCAATCATACGTATAGTATGAGACTTTTGATTTTGGCTCTATTTTTTCACTTCGGAAGGTGTTGATAAAATCCACCTCACTTCCGTTTTTTACGAAATCTACTTTGTACCATTTAAAGATTTCTGATAACTCCACTTTATTTTTCTTTACTTTAATAAAGTTTGGATTGTTAAGCGTTAGTTCAGTTTGTTGTTGCAGTAGCGCTTCTAAAGTATTTGGTTGATATGCTGTATTAATTAGTGGCGGACAACCAGCAGCTCCACAAACAAGTACAAAGTGAAAGCGTGCATCTGCAAATTGTGCTCTTAATTTTTTATTCTCTATATCATTAAGTGTGATAGATTCTCCCGCAATTTCATAAGTGATCTTATCAAAGAAACCTGCTTTATCTAAAGGAGATTTTATAGGGTAGTTCTCTACAATACCTTTAATGACAAATATGTTATAAGCATTAATCCAAAAAGCTTGATACATTTTAGCATCGTTTTTTGATACTGAAACTGTTTTAGCTAAATGAACTAGTGTATTAAGGGCTTCAGGGTTTTCATTTATTTTTGAGTATGCTACTTTCCCGTTTGAAACATTCGCTTTAAAAAAAGCATCTGCTGCCTTAAAGAAATCTGACGTATTTTGTGCAAATCCAAAACTGAAACCTGCAAAAAGTGTGAGTATAAATAATTTGTATTTCATGTGTTTATGTTTGTGCTTTTTGAAGGTCACATGTTGTTTTCTATCAATCAGTATTTTAATTGATACTATTTTCAACATGCCTATTTCATGATAATGAATTCTTAATTTAAAATTCTTACAAGGTCTAAGTCGTTCAAAAATCCTTTACTTACATGGATTTAAAAAATAATGGAGCGTCTAATTTCCAAAGAAAACCTTACAAAATTTTTTAATTTAAAACTGATATAAATTAGATTACACGATTAAGTTATTACCTTTAGTTTCGACAGAACCGTCACAACAACCAAACTTTATGGATCACATCGTTATTATAGGAAATGGAATTTCTGGTGTCACTTTGGCCAGGCATATTAGAAAACTCTCCGACAAAAAAATCACAATCATATCTGCCGAAACGGATTATTTCTTTTCAAGAACAGCACTCATGTATGTTTATATGGGACATATGAAGTTTGAGCACACACAACCTTACGAAAACTGGTTTTGGAAAAAAAATAGAATTGAGCTACTCAAAGCCTATGTTAAAGACGTCGATACTGACCATAAAGTATTGCAACTCGCAGATGGCGAACACCTCAATTACGACAAACTCATTATCGCTACTGGAAGTAAACCTAATAAATTTGGGTGGCCAGGACAAGATTTAAATGGTGTTATGGGCATGTATCACAAACGAGATTTAGATAACTTGGAAGCGTATGCGCCCAATAATAAAGTTTGTAATCGCGCTGTTATTGTTGGAGGTGGATTAATTGGTATTGAACTAGCAGAAATGCTAAATTCTAGAAAAATCCCTGTCACTTTCCTCGTACGAGAAAATAGTTTTTGGAACGGTGTGTTACCCGAAGGTGAAAGCCAAATGCTAAACAACCATATTAAAAATCATCACATTGATTTACGCCTAGGTGTTAATTTAAAGGAAATTAAAAGTGATGAAAATGGTCGTGTAAAATCGGTTATTATTGAAGAAACTGGCGAAGAACTCGCTTGCAATGTTGTAGGATTAACTGCAGGAGTCACACCAAATATTGATTTCTTGAAATCTTCAAAAATTAAACTTGGTCGCGGTGTAAAAGTCAATCGTTTTCTAGAAACTAATATTCCAGATGTGTATGCGATTGGTGATTGTGCAGAGCAACATGAACCTATTGGAAACCGAAGACCTATTGAAGCAGTGTGGTATACAGGACGAATGATGGGAGAAACTTTAGCTCAAACTATCTGCGGAAATCGTCTCGAATACAAACCAGGCCACTGGTTCAATTCCGCTAAATTTTTAGACATCGAATACCAAACTTATGGCTGGGTATTTGGAGTACGTGGTCGACCAGAATATGAGAAACATTTTCATTGGAAACATCACAAAGAAGACATTTGTATTACGGTTGCTTTCCATAAAGACACGAATGAATTTTTAGGTATTAATACCTTTGGAATACGAATGCGTCATGAAATATTTGACAAATGGCTCACCGAAAAACGAGATGTAGATTACGTCGTGAGCTATTTAAAAGACGCCAATTTTGACCCTGAGTTTTATAAGGCTTATGAGAACGATATTCTAAAACAATACAACGACACATTTAACACCAATCTTACAGCACATAAAAAGAGTTGGAAACGAATTTTCAGCAAAGCCTAATTAAACGTATTACAATTCAAACAAACTACGCAACCTCATGAAAATAATTAAAAATATAGGACTGGTCATCTTCTTAATTGGATTAGCAATTTTCACCGCTTTACCTATTTTAGGCACATTCAATTTAAACGACTCAAATTTTCAAAAAATCGTCACAGACCAAAATATCAAGAGTGAAATTTTTATAAATGATATACAAACAAATATCGTTGATAAAGATTTTAATGGCATGCAATCTATCTCACCTATAATATCTAAAGCTATAGATAACGCGAATGAAACGCATACAAGAAACAAGGAATGGGATAAAAAAATCTATTCTAAATCTAGTGATATGGCAGCTTCTATTGGTAAAAAATCTGCTAATGGCTTTATTGCCAATAATAAGGGCTTAATGTGGCTACTTACCTTTGGCCTTGGCATTATTGGTGCCTTAATGTTCATTTTACCAAATGTCATATTACTTGGTAAAAAAGGAATAAAAAACGACGGTATTTATCACGAAAGCGGGACTAATCGCGGTTGGATTGGCTGGATGGTTTTTATCTTTCTAGTGTCATTTTATTTAGTCCTTTATTTTGCTTCAGAATATGCTACCAATTGGACGCTTTTAGTCGATCCAATTAGTGAATTTTTAAGTGGTAATCCAGCTGGACATTGGTTTGTTTATGGCTTTATGTACTGCACAGTCATGACCGTAATGGCAGTGAGAATGTATATCAAATACCGTCACAACATTTATCAAGTGTTTAGAACCACTTCGGTTTTATTCTTTCAAATCGTATTTGCATTTATCATTCCTGAGATTATGGTAAGACTTCAAATGCCTTATTATGATTTCAAAAATGCGTTTCCTTTAGATTATGATTTCTTTTTTCAATGGAATTTAGATTCGTTAATAGAAACAGGAGGAATAGGAATTTTTATTCTCGTTTGGGGAATTGTTCTAACCTTAGTTATTGTTCCCATAATGGTCTATTTCTTTGGAAAACGCTGGTATTGTTCTTGGGTTTGTGGTTGTGGTGGTTTAGCAGAAACACTTGGTGACCCGTACAGGCAACACTCAGACAAATCGTTATTTGCATGGAAAGTTGAACGTTATTTAGTACATGGCGTTTTAGTCTTTGTAATCGTTATGACTGCGATGACTCTGTATAGTTTTTTTAGTGATACAGGCACTGTTTTGGGTATTAAAACATCAACCGTACAAAGCATTTACAGCTTGGTTATCGGTTCAATATTTGCTGGAGTTATTGGCACAGGTTTCTATCCTATTTTTGGAAATCGTGTTTGGTGTCGTTTTGGGTGTCCACTTGCCGCTTATTTAGGGTTTGTACAACGTTTTAAATCAAAATTTAGAATTACCACTAATGGCGGACAATGCATTTCTTGCGGCAATTGTTCTACCTATTGCGAAATGGGAATTGATGTTCGTGCCTACGCTCAAAAAGGGGAAAACATAGTGCGATCTAGTTGTGTTGGTTGTGGTGTTTGTAGCGCTGTTTGTCCAAGAGGTGTTCTAAAATTAGAGAATGGTCCTGAGGATGGACGAATTAATCCGACAGAGATCTTACTAGGTAACGATGTGGATTTAATGGATCTCATTAATCAGAAGTAAAAAGCAGCATGCAGTATTTAGTCTTCATCAAGCAGTCTTACTCAGATGATATAAAAAAACCTTTCAGTAAAAAATTGAATATGAAACCTATTGTCATTATAATATTACTGTTGTGGAGTTTTAATATATCGGCACAAAAGAAATATCAACGCGATTATTTTGATGATGGGACTTTAGCTTCGGAAGGTTGGATTAGTAATAACCAAAAAATCAACTATTGGAAATACTACCACGCTAACGGACAACTAAAAAGCGAAGGTCATTATAAAAAGAACGAAAGAACAAAGTATTGGCGAACCTACAGAAATAATAGAACAAAAGAAAGTGAAGGTCATTATGCCAACGGAAATAAAAATAAATGGTGGTTATTTTATGATTCCGAAGAAAAAATAAATCATAAATGTCAGCTAAAAAACAATCAAAAAAACGGATATTGCCTCATGTATAGAAATGAGAAATTGGTATCTGCTGTAAAATATTCTAAAGGAAAAAAAATAAAGGAATGGACCGATTACCAGTCATTTAGAAAAGAAAATAGCTTAAAAGACCTTAAATGACCAACATAAAAGTCATCATTCCTGCCTATAACGAAGCAGATTCTATCGCTCATGTTATTAAGGATATCCCTAAAATAGTAAATGAAGTCATCGTCGTTAGTAATAATTCTAGTGATGATACTGAGATGAATGCCAGAAATGCTGGTGCAACAGTGCTCGTTGAGAATAATCGAGGTTATGGCTATGCATGTTTAAAAGGCATGGAGTATATCGCTTCAACTTCGCTAAGCAATCAAACAAAACGACCAGATATCGTCGTTTTTTTAGATGGTGATTACAGTGACTATCCAGAAGAGTTAACAAAAATAGTAGCTCCAATTATAAATGATAATCTAGATTTCGTGATTGGATCACGAGTAAAAGAACTGAGAGAAAAAGGATCGATGACGGTTCCTCAAATCTTCGGGAATTGGCTAGCCACAGCATTAATGTCTATTTTATTTAGAGCAAAATTTACAGACTTGGGCCCATTTAGAGCCATCAAATATGATAAGCTCTTAGACCTAAAAATGGAAGACAAAACTTATGGCTGGACCGTTGAAATGCAGCTCAAATCCTTGCGTAAGAAATTTAGCTATACCGAGGTCCCTGTAAACTACCGAAATAGAATAGGTGTCTCAAAAGTTTCAGGTACGGTAAAAGGTGCTATATTTGCAGGCGTAAAAATCTTAGGTTGGATTTTTAAATACAGTTTAAAAAAATGATTCTTGAAACGATTATAATCGTTATTTACACGATTGCTATACTGCTTATATTCATGTACGCTCTAGCGCAGCTCAACTTGCTTTTTAATTATTTATCATCCAAAAAAGCGAACAAAGAATGTCAAATATTTGACTTTACAAATCCAGATGAAATCCCTTTAGTTACCATTCAGCTTCCAGTTTTTAATGAGATGTATGTGATGGAGCGTTTATTAGACAATATTGCGCTTATGGATTACCCGAGAGACAAATTAGAAATCCAAGTACTTGATGACTCTACAGATGAAACGGTAAATACGACTCGTGAGCGAATAGAAACACTCCAAAGCACAGGACTAGACATTAAACATATTACCAGAACAGATCGTAGTGGATTTAAAGCTGGCGCACTTAAAGAAGGGCTTAACATTGCTAAAGGTGAGTATATTGCTATTTTTGATGCCGATTTTCTTCCGCAGCATGACTGGTTAAAACGTACCATACTTTATTTTAAAGATCCTCAAATTGGAGTTGTACAAACACGTTGGGGACACATTAATAGAAATTACTCCATACTTACAAAAATTCAAGCGTTTGCACTTGACGCTCATTTTACTTTAGAGCAGGTAGGGCGAAGTAGCAAAGGGCATTTTATAAATTTTAATGGCACCGCTGGAGTTTGGAGGAAAGAATGCATTATTGATGCTGGAAACTGGGAAGGTGATACCTTAACTGAAGATTTAGATTTGAGTTATAGAGCACAACTAAAAAACTGGAAATTCAAATATTTAGAAGATGTAGAAACTCCTGCCGAATTACCTGTGGTTATTAGTGCTGCACGCTCACAACAGTTTAGATGGAATAAAGGTGGTGCAGAGAACTTTAGAAAAATGTGCTTTCGCGTTATCAAGTCTGATACTATCTCTGCTAAAACCAAAGTACATGGACTACTTCATTTATTAAACAGTACCATGTTTTTAAATGTATTTCTTGTCGCTGTTTTGAGCATCCCAATGTTGTACATCAAAAATGAATATGAGCATTTGAGATTCTACTTCTACTTTATGAGTTTCTTTGTCATGAGTACCGTAATTTTCTTTGTATGCTATTGGTTTATGTATAAAGAGATTTATGGCAGCGGATTTAAAAAATTCTTTAGTTACGTTGGTATGTTTTTTACTTTTTTCTCAATTGCTATGGGATTTTCGCTTCATAACTCGATTGCTGTTTTAGAAGGTCATGCTGGTAAGCGTAGTGATTTTGTGCGCACACCAAAATTTAATATTAGCACACTTAAAGACTCTTGGAAAGGCAACAAATATCTAAAGAAAAAATTATCACCTCATGTTATTCTTGAAGGCATCCTAATGCTATATTTTGCATTTGGTTTATATAGTGCTTTTATTGTTGGTGACCAAGGAGGCGATTTTGGATTATTCCCGTTTCACTTGATGCTTTTCATTGGGTTTGGCTATGTGTTTTTCAAATCTATAACGTCTAAGTTTTGATATCCTTTTGGAAACTTAACAAGATTCCTTTACTGCTCACATTTGTTAGCTTTTTTCTCTACTGGCTTTTTGCTTATGATTTAGTAAGAACTGAGTATACTAAACTCATAACGTTATATTGTACAGTTTGGTTAGTGTTTCTTTTACTTCTAAAATACGCCAAAAACAACATTAAGTTTTTAACTGCCATTGCATTTTTATCTCGCGCTATTTTCATTTTAGCAATCCCGAATTTGTCGCAGGATTTCTATCGCTTTATATGGGATGGACGCATGATTCTAGAAGGATTAAACCCCTATCTCTATACGCCAGAATCGTTTATACACGCTGGAGGAAATTTCCCTGTTGCTGAAGCTGAAACACTTTATGCTGGCATGGGAGATCTCAACGGAAGTCATTATACTAATTATCCGGCAATCAATCAACTCTGTTTTTTGATAGCTGCACTCTTTTCTAATTCCAGTATATTGGGTTCTGCAATGGTCTTTCGTTTGTTAATTATCCTAGCAGATTTTGGAACTTTTTTCTTCGGAAAGAAGCTGCTCATAAAACTAAACTTGCCCGAAAAGAACATTTTTTGGTATATTTTAAATCCGTTTATTATTATTGAATTGACGGGCAATCTCCATTTTGAGGGAGTGATGATTTTCTTTTTAATTTGGAGTTTATATCTCGTACATAGTGGAAAATGGAAATGGGCTGCCATTATTTTCGCCTTATCGATTTCTGTGAAGTTGATACCATTATTATTCTTACCTTTGTTGTTTTTCTATTTCAAACGACCATCCAACATTACAAGTACAACGAAGCAATCTCTTTCTAATTATGAGATTACCACGTCGCAAGCTCCTCGTAATAACATCATAAAATTAATTGGTTTTTATAGTATTGTTGGAATCACCACACTCCTACTATTCGCGCCTTTTTTCTCTTCGGAATTTATAAATAATTACTCTCAAACCGTTGTACTCTGGTTTAATAATTTCGAATTTAATGGAAGCATCTATTATTTAGCACGCCAGATTGGTTATTGGTTTACAGGTTATAATGAAATTGCTGTGATTGGAAAAGTGTTACCAATTTTAGTGTTTCTGTTTGTTATGAGATTGGCACTTTTCCGAAGAAAAATCGAAACAAAAACATTGATTACACATATGCTTTTTGCCTTTACGATATACTTGTTTTTAAGTACAACTGTTCATCCTTGGTATATTGCAACGCTATTGATTTTGAGTGTGTTTACTAATTACAAATTCCCTCTAGTTTGGAGCTTTGTAATCATTTTAAGCTACTTGGCTTATATCAATCTAAATACCGCAGACAAGTCTGAAAACTTATGGATTATCGCATTAGAGTATGCGATTGTATATATTGTATTTACTTGGGAGATGTTTATTTCTAGCCGATTTCCGAAGCATAAAAAAAGCCAACTCAATTGAGCTGGCTTCATCATAATTTGATAAAAAATTAAAGTTTTTTCAGGCTTACAACAGTATAAACTTCTGTTTCATCTTCGTAGTCATCGTCATCTTTTGTTATTTCAATTTTTGAAGTATAAGTGATAGCAAATTTTGTACCGACAAATTTTTCAGAATTTAGATCAAATGTCTTAAAAATTGACTCGTCTACATTTTGAAATGTCATTATGTATTCTAGGTCATCCTCATCAATACCTATAAAATTGAATCCATAATCTTCGTGACCGTCATAAACTCCTTCAAAAGTTTGTCTGTCTTGTGCAATAGTCATTGATGTTAAAGTAAAAAAGCAAATAATAAAAAAACTAACAATTGTAAATGATTTTGTTTTCATCTTAAAAAATTTAAACGTTGGAAATTGAGTTTTTCTTCGGAGATTACCCACTACAAGTCCGAGAGTGCTTTTAGTAATTTCAGGTTATGAATTACACGTGGAATATAATATATACGACGTAACTATATGTTTAGATCAAAAGCAATATCAGTTTAACATATTAATAATGCATTAGTTACACTAAAAATAAATACAATTCTAATTAATCCTCATCAAATTCTGGATCTTCTTCACCCGCTTCTAAATTTGGATCCTGAACAGCCTCTGGATCGTCACCTTCAAACTCTTCATAATCCTCTACGTCATAATTTTCCATGGTAAGTTCAAGTTTTGAGCTCACCTTGACTAGATACTTAGTGTCTGCTGTTACGACTTCTACAGCCTCTATAAGTTCATTCTTCGCATTTTTAAACGAGATGATATTATCATCATCATATCCATCAGGATATTTTTCTACTAATAAGGCTAAGACTTCTGGAGTTAACTTTTTAAAGTCAACAATGACTCTTTTTAAATTTTGATCGTTACGTTTCATTTTTTTGTAATAATAGGAGCTAATTAAGTCGAAATATACTATTTATTTTTCTACTCGTATCACATCATAAACATCTTTTCTTCTATCTTTTAAATTTTTAACCGCACCAAAAGAGTGGAGCTCTCTCAACAAACTCAAATCTACATCGGCAACTAATATCATTTCTGTATTTGTAGTAGCTTCCGCTTTTATACCATTACTAGGAAACGAAAAATCACAAGGCGTAAATACAGCAGACTGAGCATATTGAATATCCATGTTATTCACATTTGGCAAATTACCAACACTACCAGCAATAGCTACATAGCATTCATTTTCAATTGCTCGTGCTTGCGCGCATAAACGCACTCTCGAATATCCATTTTGAGTATCTGTTAAAAACGGAACAAATAAAATATCCATCCCTTCATCTGCTAATAATCTAGATAGTTCTGGAAACTCTGAATCATAACAAATTAATATTCCTATTTTACCTGCATCGGTTTCAAACGTCTGTAACTTATGTCCCCTCTGCATTCCCCATATTTTAGCTTCATCTGGAGTGACATGAATTTTCTCATAACGTTCTAAACTCCCATCTCTACGACATAAGTAACCTACGTTAAACAACTTATCACCAATAAGCTCTGGCATACTACCCGTAATAATATTGATGTTATAAGAAATGGATAGTTGTTGCATTTTCTCAACAATCACTTTTGTGTATTTTGCTAATTCTCTAATAGCATCTGGCTCATGCATGTGATTGTATTTCGCCATTAATGGTGCATTAAAAAACTCTGGAAATAACGCAAAATCAGATCTATAAGCTGCCACACTATCTACAAAATACTCAACCTGCTGCATCAGTTCTTCCAAACTATTATAAGTGCGCATTTGCCATTGGATTAAACCTAATCTTACAACAGTCTTTACAGTGCTTACCTTTTTACTTTTTTTAGTATAATAAATATTATCCCACTCCATTAAAACCGCATATTCATTAGATGCAGTATCACCTTCTAAATAGCCTTTTAAAACACGAACAGGATGAAAATCATTAGAGATTTGAAAATTTAAAACAGGATCATGAATTTCCTTCCGCTTCACTTTTTCTATATATTCTTTTGGTGTCAACTCTTTATGATTATGAAAATTTGGCATTCTACCGCCAAATACGATTCCTTTTAAATTTAAGTCTTCACAAATCTCTTTTCTGTAATCATATAAACGTCTTCCTAGACGTAATCCTCTGTACTCGGGTTTAATAAATACATCAATTCCGTAAAGGACATCGCCATCAGGATCATGATTTTTAAACTTATCACCAGTTATAATATCTGCATAGGTGTGATGGTCATCAATCTTATCATAGTCAACGACGAGTGATAGTGCACAACCAGCAATATTGCCATCAATTTTAATGACGACTTGACCTTTAGGGAATATGGAAGTGAGTTGTTCAATATGATGTTTTTTCCAATACGAGTTTAAAACACCTCCATAAGATTCTAGTGTTGCTGATTTTAATTCTTCATAATCATCAACCGTTAAAAACTTTAATTCTATATTTTCAATTTTATGATCTTCCATTATAAGCCTAATAGATAAGCAAAAATTAATGGTGCTACAATAGTCGCATCACTTTCAATTATAAATTTAGGCGTGTTAATATCTAATTTACCCCAAGTGATTTTCTCATTTGGCACTGCACCAGAGTACGAACCATAACTTGTTGTAGAATCACTAATCTGGCAGAAATAACTCCAGAAAGGCGTTTCTGGACGCTCCATATCTTGATACAACATTGGGACTACACATATAGGGAAATCACCAGCAATACCGCCTCCAATTTGGAAGAAGCCAATTCCTTTTTGTGAATTATCTGTATACCAATCTGCTAAGAATGTCATGTATTCAATACCAGATTTTACTGTACTTGCATTCAATTCAGCTTTAAGCACATAGCTCGCAAAAATGTTCCCCATGGTGCTGTCTTCCCAACCTGGACAAACGATAGGTAGGTTTTTTTCGGCAGCTGCATACATCCAAGAATCTTTAATATCGATTTCATAATACTCTTCTAAGACACCTGACAATAATAATTTGTACATATATTCATGCGGAAGGTAGCGTTCCCCTTTTGATTCAGCATCCATCCAAATTTTAACAATATGTTGTTGAATTCTACGAAAAGCTTCCTCTTCAGGAATACAAGTATCTGTCACACGATTTAAACCTTTTTCTAATAAATCCCATTCATCTTGAGGTGTTAAATCACGATAATTTGGCACACGTTTGTAATGTGAATGGGCTACTAAATTCATGATATCCTCTTCCAAGTTGGCACCCGTACAAGAAATGATATGTACTTTATCCTGACGAATCATTTCTGCAAAAATCTTCCCCAATTCTGCAGTACTCATAGCACCTGCAAGTGATACTAGCATTTTTGCTCCAGAGTTTAACTGGTCTTCATACCCTTTTGCTGCATCTACCAAAGCTGCTGCATTAAAGTGTAAGTAATACTTTTCTATAAATTGTGAAATATGTCCTTTATTAGTTGTCATCGTTATTGTTAAATTTAGAAATCTTAATAGTACTCCCTTTAGGCTCATTAATAGTATTATCGAAATCGTCGTCTATGTTTTCGTTTAAAAACTTATAGGTAAGCATTTTGTAATATAACTTCGCTGCAAGAAAATCAGACGATTTCTCTTTAGGATTTGGACATAATTCAACAATATCAAAACCAACGACATTCTTTTCTTCAAATACTTGGCGTAAAAACTCAATCGTCTCATACCATAATAATCCACCTGGTTCTGGAGTTCCCGTAGATGGCATAATTGAAGGATCAAAAGCATCTAAATCAAAAGTAATATATACATTATCTGTCATTTGTTCTATTGCAGAATCCATCCAAGTATCATCTGCCGCCATGTCATGAGCAAAATAGGTCTTCTCCTTATCCATCACAGTCGTTTCCATTACATCCATACTACGAATACCAACTTGTATTAAGTTCGTAGTTTGGCTCGCTTCGTAAACAGCGCACGCATGGTTACACTTACTTCCTTGGTACTCGTGACGCAAATCGGCATGTGCATCTATTTGTAAAACAGTTAGATCATCAAAACACTCATTGAAGGCTCTTATAGTGCCAATTGAGATAGAATGTTCTCCACCAAAAATAGTTACAAACTTATTACGCTTGATATACTTTTTTACAGTTTCATGAACTTGATCAACCATTTTATCTGGAGAAGAGCTTTCAGTAATTGCATCAGCAAGAAAAATACCTTGCTTATACACTTCTGTTTCTGTTTCAATATCGTAAAGCTCCATGTTTTCTGATGCCTTTAAAAAAGCCTCAGGTCCTTTATCTGCTCCTTTTTGCCATGTACTTGTACCGTCATAGGGCACAGGGATTAAGACAATTTTGGAATTATCTAGTTTAGCATATTGCTCTTCAATTCCTGCGTAAGTTTTATTGTTCATTTGTTTAATTATTGATTGTTTAAGGATAATTCTAATGCTTCATGTTTGACTTGAGAATCATCACTCGCTTTATCATAACCCAAAATTTTAAGTAAGTCTTCACTTTTTTGTTGTTCACTAAATAGTTTTGTGGTGATGTTTCCGTCATTGTCCTTCTGAATTAAAATATGCTTTGGCGAAGGAATCAAGCAATGTTGTAAACCTCCAAATCCACCAATAGTTTCTTGATACGCTCCAGTATTAAAGAATCCTATATATAATGGTTTTTCTTTATTGTATTTAGGGAGATAAATAGCATTCATGTGCTGCTCACTGTTGTAATAATCGTCGCTATCACAAGTTAAACCTCCTAAAAGGACACGCTCATAACTTTCGTGCCAACGGTTAATTGGCAACATAATAAAGCGCTTGTTAATTGCCCAGGTATCTGGTAAAGTCGTAATAAAAGATGAATTAATCATATTCCATTTTTCACGATCATTTTGTTGCTTTTGATATAATATTTCATAAATAGCGCCTCCACTTTCTCCTACCGTAAAGCTTCCAAACTCTGTAAAAATATTTGGCACATCTACCTCTTCATCTTCACAAACAGATTTAATTTGTTTCACAATCTCATCAACGATATAGGCATAATCGAAATCGTAAACCAATGAGTTTTTTATAGGGAATCCCCCTCCAATATTCAAACTATCTAATGATGGACAAATCTTTTTGAGACTTGTATATACTTTTAAACATTTGTTCAGTTCATTCCAATAATACGCATTATCACGAATCCCAGTATTGATAAAAAAGTGAAGCATTTTAAGTTTTACTTTTTTATTATTCTGAATTTGATTTTTATAAAAAGGAACAATATTCTTATAACCTATACCTAATCTTGACGTATAGAACTCAAATTTTGGTTCTTCTTCTGAAGCTATTCTGATCCCAATATTGAATTTTCCTTTTATTTCTTCGGACAATAAATCTATCTCTTCATAATTGTCAATGATAGGAATCGCGTTCTTGTGACCATTATTAATAAGTCTCGCAATATTTGTAACGTATTGCGCACGTTTAAATCCGTTGCTAATAACAAAGGTCTCATCTGTAATTTTACCTTCAGCTTTTAAACGTTCTACAATATCAATATCAAATGCTGATGATGTTTCGATATGAATATCATTAGTTAATGCCTCGTCTAAGACGTGTTTAAAATGAGAGCTTTTTGTACAATAGCAATAGTTATATTTCCCTTTATAATTATTTTTATCAATAGCATTTGCAAACCATTTTTTAGCACGATTGATATTATTAGAAATTTGAGGTAAGTAGGTGAATTTTAAAGGTGTCCCATACTCTTCAACCAATTTCATAAGGTTAATATCGTGAAACTCTAATGTTTTGTTTTCGAGCTTAAATTCTTCTTGTGGAAAATCAAAAGTTTGATTTACCAAGTCAATATATTTTGTATTCATTATGATTTTTTAAAAAAGTTAAATATAAATGATGAAGGTTAACCTGGGGTTAAGCCAACAAAAACTTTATATCAAAATAATGACAGTTGGTCATTTTGATATAAAAAAAACTTGTTTAAAAAAAAACTTCATACCTGCAATTGAGCATGAGTTGTGGGAATGAATCCAAACAGATGTTGGCTCATAAAAATGTAGTTAGCGGAAGTAAGCTCTAAAATTTGGTTACTTAACCTGTAAGCTGCTTTTGAATATGACTTCCTAATTTTCAAAAACCCAAACGTATAAACATTGTTCAATTTGTTCAGCTATGTGCTTTGCTCTAAAGAAGACTTATTCTCAAAAAGCAACGCAAATTTAATTTATTTTTTGACATGCAAAACAATTTTAGTTTTTTTTTGAATTATTTTTTTAACTATAATACTGAGTCTATTTATTATTTAATCTTTAATTTTATAATTCCCTCATTTAAAAGGGGTTTTCACAAAGTCAGAGGTGTTGTTAACTTAATATCGTTAGTAAACGCTTTGGGATATAAGTAAATTTGATATAAACAAAACAAATATAATTATGAAAACAAACACGAAAAAAATCGTAAAAGCCATAAGTTTTATGGCTATTGCCTTAGTTACTACACTTCTTTCAAATCCTTTGTATGCACAAAATAAAAATGTTGCAACTGCTTCTATTTTAGATCAAGAATTAACAATAAAAGGAAAAGTAACTGATGAAAAAGGACCGTTACCTGGGGTAAACATTATACTCAAAGGCAGTAAGATTGGTGCTATAACAGACGAAAATGGAGAATTTACATTTCCGAAGTTATTGAGCTCTGGCGATATATTAGTATTTAGTTTCTTAGGCTATGATAAGCAAGAAATTAAAATTGACGCCAAAACAACATACATTAATTTGTTAATGTCAGATCAACTTATTGAAATGATGGGAGCACCAACGACCAATAAACCTTATAAATCTAAACGCTCAAATTAAGGTTTATCCACATTTATTATTTTGTAAAATGAAGTATTTATTGCTCTTCATAGTTATATTTCAATCTCATGCTCAACTATCTGATTTTGAATACATTAATTTCTCAAAAGCAGATCAAATGGCATCGCTATGCAAAAATGAGGGGCTTGATAATATGCCTAAACTCGTTTACAATCTCACTTCTAGTTTAGACACAGACGTTGAGCGTTTTAGAGCTATATATATGTGGGTGTGTCATAATATAGCTAATGATTATAATCTCTACCTTAAAAACAAACGTAAAAGAAGCAAGTATCAAAATGACAGCATTAAGCTTAAAGCTTGGAATGATCGTTTTAAAAAAGATGTTTTTCGTAAACTTTTAAAACAGGAAAGAACGATTTGTACAGGTTACGCCTACATTGTTCAAGAACTCTCAAAACTCGCTAATTTAGATTGTGAAATCATTCATGGTTACGGTAAAACAAGTATGACGACTATTGATGAACTTGATCCACCAAACCATTCATGGAATGCTATAAAATTAAATGCAAAATGGTATCTCTGTGACCCAACATGGGCTGCTGGTATACCTGACACTGAAACCAAAATCTTTAGATTTGATTATAATGACGGGTACTTTCTATCTAACCCTGAGTTATTTATTATTAATCACTACCCTAAGGATCAAAAATGGACCCTCTTGCATAGCGAATTACACTCATTTGATGAGTTCTTAAATGCACCTATCCTCTATGGTGAAGCTTATATTAATTTAATAGAACATGAGGCGCCAAAACAAATGCATCAATCATTACATAAAAAAGAAAAAGTAATATTCAAATATGAACTTCGAACAACTATTGATTTAAAAAATGTTAGTTTTCTAGTTGACGATGGACACAGCAATAAAAAAATAATTCCAAACGTTGTTACTATTGATAAACAATCACTCGTTATAGAACATCAGTTTGAATCCAATGGGTTTTATGATGTACACTTGTATATTGGTGATGATATAATTTCTACGTACACCTTTGGAGTTAAATAGTAATCATGTTAATTATTGATTAAGCTAATTTTCTTAATTCACCTTTTGCTTGTGGCGATAGATTAGCAATAATGGTCTTTTTAAAAAGGTCTATATCATAAGGTTTCAAAATTATGTCATTCATTCCACATTCAAAGATTTGATACTTCTGCTCTTCTATTTCAACTGCAGTTAATGCAATTATTGGTATAAACTTATTAAATTCTCTAATCTCTCTCGTTGCATCAATACCATTTTTTACTGGCATATTGATATCCATGAGAATCAAATCGTACAAAAACTGTTTTGATAGTGCAACAGCTTCTTCTCCATTTTGCGCTATCTCGCAAAGCACCTCTGCTTGTTCGAGAATTCGTTTTGTAACCGTTTGATTAATACGATTATCCTCAACAATGAGTATGCGTTTTTTAGCTAGTTGCTTAAAATCTAAGATTGGTGCAGTATATTGCTTTTCTGACTCAGACGCTACTTTCATTTCTAATTCAAATTGAAATGTTGTACCCTTACCTATTTCACTATTAGCAGTAATGGTTCCTTTTCCTTGTTCCACAAGTTTTTTAACAATTGGTAAGCCGAGACCTGTTCCTTGATACATTCTTGAACCTGATCCTGAATCAATTTGAGTAAATTCATTAAAAATTTCCTTGAGTCTGTGCTGTTCAATACCTGGACCTGTATCTCTAACAATAAATTGGAGTTTTACCGTATCATCTGACTGCGTTAAGGTTTTAATACCTAAACTAATTAGTCCTTTTTCAGTAAACTTACAAGCATTACCAACTAAGTTCATCAAAATCTGAGACAGTCTAACTGAATTCCCCTTAAGTATCAAAGGGACATCCTTACTAATAGTAATCTCAATATTATTCTCGTGCTGCACCCTTATATACTCAAAGGAGGATATGATCGTAGATGACAAATCTTCTATATTAAAAGTAATGTCCTCGTTTGTAAAACTGTTATTATCAATTTTATTAATATGTAATAAATCATTCACAAGCGCTAAAAGATAATTAGCAGAAAATTTTAGTGATTTCAAATCATTTTCATGTTTCTTTAACTCTTTATTTTCCAACAAAATAGAACTCAAACCAATAACACCATATAACGGCGTTCTCAATTCATGGCTTACTGTTGCAAAAAACTTGGCTTTTGACTTTATGAGTTCGTCACTTTGCATTTTAGCCTCTAAATATTGAGCGTTTTTAACCTCTAAATGTTTTATTAAAATCTTACGCTTTATGCTAGATTTATATGTTTGTACAAAAATTATAGATATGAATATAAGCACACCCAACACAATAAAAAGCGCGACACTTCTGTCCTCTGCCTGATGTTCAAATAGTTCTTTTTCGAGCTCTTTAGATTTGATTTGTTCTTTATACCTATCTACATTAATTCTAGATTTCACAGCTTCAATTGTTTGATTGTCTTCGTCTTTCTCTTTCTTGTCTGTGTAAAATTTAAGCTTTTTACTAATCTCATAGATCCTTTTGTAATCCTTTTTAAATTCTAAAGCCTGGATATAACCTCGATGCCCCTCGATAATTCCGTCCATCATCTCCTTACTCTCTGCAATTTTAATATTTTCTTTAAACCTTTCAATTGCCTTGTCTGGCTGATTTAAAAGCACATACAACATCCCTTCGTTTCTAAGTTGACCAGATCTAAAAAAAGGGTTATCTAAATACTGTAAATATTTAGCTGATTCGCCAATGTGATACTTACTATTTTCTATATCTCCATTTTCAATAAATATTCTAGACGCATTATGATGCATGATAAAAACTCTAGTTGTATCATTTAAGCGTTTTGCGATTTCTGCACCATCAATATAGCTAGCTATAGCTTTATGGTTATAACCATCAGTGTAGTAGTAAGCGTTAGCTAAGTTCCCTTTACTCGCCAATATGATAATACTGTCATTAGCGACTTCAGCATCTTTTAAGGAACTCAAAAACAATCCCTTAGCATTAGCTGTATCTTTAACACGCAACATGATATTACCTAATATACTTCTTGTTTTATGTAAGTAAGTTTTATCGTTAATTTTTCCAGCCAGTAACAATGCCTCTTCACCGTATATCAAAGGTGATGCAAAGTTAAACTTGTAATGTTCTTCTTTCATCCAAACTAAAACTGAATCAATATGCGCTATTAATTCAACTTGGGTAGAGTCTTTTGAGATTTTTGGAAGTTGTTTTGAATTTATAAAATCATGTGCATATTCTGTCTTTGCATCCATTGATGTAAGCACAAAGAAATATAGAAGACAAACAATATGGGGTAAAGTTTTCATAGTAGGATGTACAGTTGGGACTCCTAATATATAACAATATATCGATAAAATACACGAAATATCAGTCTATCGGAAACTATATAGACATAAAATACTATAGTTTTATCTTAAAATATTGATAAACAGTGTTTTAACTATAATTACATCATTTGAAGCGTATTAACTTCTTGTGTTGTTAAATGTTTCCAATGACCACGAGGTAAATCTTTTTTAGTAAGCTGACCTATTTGCACACAATCAACTCTTATAATTTCATATTTAAGATGATCAAAAATAGTATGCAGGATAGAATTTCCTGTATTTTTAATTTTAAGTCCTATGGTTGTTTTTGGTGCCCCATCAATATAACTAATCTCTTCCACTGCCACTAATTTACCCATAGGCTTGATACCGTCTTGGATTTTCTTGAAATCTTCATATTTCAAATCTTTATCTAGTTCAATTTCAAATAATCGAGAAACACCTGTTTTAGAATTAGTGAATTTTTTTACAATTATATCATCGTTAGTAAATAATAACAATCCAGTTGAACCTCTGCCTAATCTCCCTATTGGCTTAATACGAGCATTTGTTGCATTTGCAACAAGATCCATAACCGTTTTACCTTTACTGTCACTTGTTGTCGTCGCAAACCCTTTAGGTTTGTTTAATAATACGTAAGTTTTTTTCTCTGGGTTTATGCGAGCTCCATCAAAACGAACCTCGTCTTCAAATTTTACTTTATAACCCATTTCGTTAATAATCTTACCATTCACAGTAACACTACCAACAGCTATATGCATATCTGCATCTCTACGAGAGCAAACACCAGAATTTGAAATGTATTTATTTAACCTAATTTCATCAGAATTAGATATTTTTTTTGGCATTGATGCCACAGCTACTTTTTTCTTAATAGGTGCTTTTTCACTAACAGGATCTTTCCTCTTCGCTTCGTCGCGTCTCTTACCTCCTTTTTTATTAGTAGGCTTACTGCTTGCTTTTCCGCCCTTTCCTTGTCTGCTCATGATATGTAAATTTTGCGCAAAGGTAATATATTAGTTGAACTAATCTACAAATTTTATTGTAGATTGACGCTCTCTATTGACCTTTAATTGAGTAACATCTGGTCTTGAATAATGCCCAACAGGATCAAAATTTTGACGTTCTTCTAACACACGATTAAAATCTATAGTGTGATAAATCAGACCTTCTTTATGTAAAACAGGCTCTACCAGCCATTCACCGTCTGGCCCCGCAATACAGCTTCCGCCATTTGCTAAAATTTTAGGTGTTTTTTCTAATATTTTATCTACATGTGGTGTTGATGCTGGAAAATCTTCCGCAGTCATCAAACAGGATACCGAAATCACATAAGACCTTGATTCTCTTGCTATAAACCGTGTGATATCTTTTGTATTATGATCGCTTCCTGGCCATACAGCAATATGTAAATTTTCACCCAGCCCGTATAGAGCCGCTCTAGGCAAAGGCATCCAATTTTCCCAGCAATTTAATCCACCAACTGTAAAATCCTTAAGCGGATGAACTTGTAAACCATTTCCATCTCCTGGAGACCAAGTCAAACGCTCATCATACGTTGGTTGTAGTTTTCTGTGAACAGATTGAATAATCCCTAATTGATCAATATAAACTAAAGAAGCATAAACACTATGACCTCCGCGATCTCCTGGACGCTCAATAATCCCTAAATACACAGCTATTTTATGCTGTTTTACCAATTCACAAACACGATTTAAATCTCCCTTTTCAATAGTTATTGAATTTCTAACGTAATGTGCGTGTAATTCTTTATTTACTTTAGTATCCCACTCTGCTCCTCCTGTTAATGCCAACCAAAATGGATACCCTGGAACTAATCCTTCACCAAAAACAATGAGTTCTGCATCTTCTTTTGAAGCTTCAATAATAGCCTTTTCAACTTTTTTCAGTGTTGCATTCTTATTCAACCACACTGGTGATATTTGAGCTAGTGCCACTTTAAGTTTATGATTCATTTAGATTCTATTTAATACAACATTGACATTAATTAATACGATACAAAATACACCTGCTACAATGATAAATTTCAATATATTATGGAGTATCAGATAATGGACTTTGGTCTTAGATTTCCAAAGTAATAGTAGGAAAAAAAGTAACAAAATTAAAGAGAGGTAGAAAAATAAGTACATGTGACCTACATCGTAATTAGTGAGTAACAAATAAACAGGCACAATTGTTAAACTTACTAAAATCGTCAACATAATTTTTGACACCTTTTCGCCGTAAACAATTGGTATTGTTTTGTAATTAAGCAGTAAATCACCTTTAAGGTTTTCTAAATCCTTGGTCAATTCACGCATTGAAACAATGAGGAATAGGAATACTGCATGAACAAAAATGACCGACTCAAAATTCTTGTAATAGAGAAAAATCGCAAAAAATGGTAATATTGTTAAAATCGCAGATGTTAGATTACCAATGAACGGAAGCCTTTTTAGTTTGTGTGAATAGAACCATATTCCGAAGATATAAAAGACAAAAAACAACACTGCACCAAACGAGACGTAACTCGCCATAACGACCGCTGAGAAATTGAGCACGAAGTAAAAGGACAGTTTTGTATTTTGACTAATTAATCTATCCAATTGAGACTTATTAGGACGATTTATTAAATCTTTTTCAGAATCATAAAAATTATTAATGATATATCCAGCAGCAATTGTGAAGGCAGATGCTAAAACAAGCATTAATAAATTGAGATCAAAAAGAATGTCTTTAAGTGTTTTGTCATATGCTAAAATATAGACCGATGTCAAATATTGGGCTAAAACAATGACTAAAATATTATAACCGCGAACTACAGAAAACATACTAAAAAACTTAAGTAGAATGTGTTTCTGTCTTCGATTAAACATAAAAAATATTTGATGCGTCCCGAATAAGCACTTTGTCCGCGCTTAGTGTGACAGTTTAAGATTATAGTAGATTAGAAGTTATAAACCACCTCCAATTTATAATCCTTAAGAGATTGTCTTGCAGTATCAATATCCTCGGTAAATCCTAAGATATAACCGCCTCCACCAGAGCCACAAAGTTTAAGATAGTACTCGTTGGTTTCAATTCCTTTTTTCCATAACTCATGAAACTGTTGAGGAATCATAGGTTTAAAATGATTTAATACCACTTTAGATAATTGCTTTGTATTTTTAAATAAAGATTTCACATCTCCTTTTAAGAAATCATCTACACAAGCATCTGTGTGTTTGATAAATTGATCTTTTAGCATACTTCTAAACCCTTCTTGTTTCATGTTTTCCATGAAGATATGAACCATTGGAGCAGTCTCTCCAACAATACCAGAGTCTAATAAAAACACAGCACCTTTACCATCGATTTGTTGAGCAGGAATGCCGGCAGTTTCTATATTATCTTGTGAGTTGATTAAAATTGGAATACTTAAATAACTATTTAAGGGATCTAATCCAGAGGATTTACCATGGAAAAACGATTCCATTTCAGAAAAAATAACTTTCAATTTTAATAATTTTTCTCTCGTCAAATTCTCTAAAACTGTGATTTTATCATGAGCGTATTTATCATAAATAGCTGCTACTAAAGCACCACTACTTCCTACACCATAACCTTGAGGAATTGAAGAATCAAAATACATACCTGCTTCCACATCACTTGCCAAAGTCTCAATCTCAAAAGTCACTAATCCAGCATCTATTTCTCTTAGATAAGAGACAAAACGGCTTAAACTTTCATTAGATTTCATAGCTTCTTGCGACGGATTCTCATCGGTCTTCAAAGCACCATTATAAAAGTTATACGGTATAGATAAACCTTTAGAATCTTTGATGATTCCATACTCACCAAAGAGTAAGATTTTTGAGTAAAAAAGTGGTCCTTTCATAAATTTTGGGCAATTCCTTTAACAAATATACATATTATTCTGTTATTTGACTTATAACCAACTGTTAATAGCTTTATAAAGCTATGAAATTAATTGGGCGCCAAAGCCGATTTGATCACTAATGTAGTGTCCGTTTTGACAATAGGCAACTAGTTCATCTTTAATGAATTCCATAACACTTTCTTTTTCGATTTCGGGATATAGAACATGAACATTAGCGCCTGCATCTAAAGTAAAACAGATTTTAGAATTGGTTTTAACTCTATACCCCCAAATGGCATTAATAATTTCTAACGTATTTGGTTTCATCAAAATGAAATAAGGCATACTTGTCATCATCATAGAATGCAGTGTTAGCGCTTCGCTTTCAACTATTTTGATAAATGTATCTAAATCTCCTGTTTTGAAAATTGAAATCAATTTAGACATGTTCTCATGAGCCTGATCAAAACGTCGCTCAGCATATGGATGGTTATGCATCAAATTATGACCAACTGTACTACTTACCTGCTTTTCACCTTTATCAACTAGAAGTATTGTGTCTTGGTAGTTTTTAAAATTTTCATGAACGTCATGTGGATATTTAACACCATATAAATCAGAACTACCAGCTATCTCTTGATGTGTTCCCCAAACAACCAAATCACCTTCTATACTTCGTGAAGCACTTCCAGATCCTAAACGCGAAAGAAATGATGCTTTTTGGTTGAAAAAATCTTGAGCTTCTTCGCTATCGCTCTGAATGACAGTCAAATCTTGTTCTATACTCATTAGACAGAGAGCCAATGCACTCATGCCTGAAGCAGATGATGCTATACCTGAACTGTGCGGAAATGAATTAGAAGTTTCAATCTTAAAATGATACGCTTTCAAAAATGGTAAATAGCTTTCAATACGCTTAAAAAAAGTAGCGATTTTCGGTTTGAAATCATCCTTTTTCACACCCTCTAAAAACACATCAAAAGAAAACTCGTCGTTGCTTTCTTTTTTAGAAAAATGTACCGTCGTAGTCGTTTTACAATAATCTAGAGTAAAACTAACTGAAGGGTTTTCTGGAATTTGGTGTTTCTTTTTGCCCCAATACTTTATAAGCGCTATATTACTTGGTGACGACCATGTAAAACTTCCGTTTTCTAGAGTTTTTGAGTACGGCTGTGGAATGAAATCTTTTTCAGTCATTTAATCATGTTTCAGTTTACAAAGATTATTTAAAACAGACTTTGCAAAATTGTTGATTTATGTTTTGTAAAAATAAGAAATATCTAATGGTCTTTTTCATTTTCCAAAGACATTGCAATTAACTTCACCGTTGTTTTATAGTTTCGCGACGTGGCTCTAACCTTTAGTTTTTTCTCAAACGAATTCATATTAAATTTAGAGTTGCCATAACCAACAGAAGAATGGAAATAAATACAATCATCAATAACACTAAACACTTCGTTATCATGAGTGATTTTCATCACCTCCGCAACCAATTCTGGCTTTGGAATTTCACTAAGTAAAACAAAATAACTATTTTCCTTTTTCTCTTCGGAAAACGGACAGGCATCAAAAATTCGCATTAAATCAGTTCTCGTTCTAACAATAACCGGAATATCAAATCCAAAATGAGATTGTATGGCCTCTTTTACTTTTAATTCAATTTCAATTTTATCGCCTGAAGATTGTAGCATAATATTACCACTTTGAATATAGGTCTTCACAGTGTCAAAACCCCTTTTTGAAAGCAGCTCACGCAACTCTGCCATTGGGACTTTTTTATGGCCACCAACATTAATTCCTCTTAAAAGAACGATAAATGTTTTCATGATTGAGACATGTTTTTAGCGGCAATATAGGCACTTGACCACGCATTCTGAAAATTAAACCCACCAGTAACTGCATCAATATTCAAAATTTCTCCAGCAAAATATAAGTTTTCATGCACTCTACTTTCAAAGGTTTTAAAATTCACTTCTTTTAAGCTGATACCTCCTGCTGTCACAAATTCCTCCTTAAAGGTGCTTTTCCCAGTGACATGAAATACTGCTTTCGTCAATTGAGAAGCTAGTTGTTCTATTTGCAGTTTATTAAGATCTGCCCAACGTGTTTCATCTGTCATTTGCGATGCTAAAACTAGTTTTTGCCATAGTCGTTTTGGTAAATCAAATTGAGCAGATTTAAGCACTATCTTCTTAGCTAAATCTAGCTTTAAGTTCTTTAGTTGCTCTAAACAATCATCAAAAGATTGTTTTATAAAATTTACTTGAATTTCAAAATCATAACCACGCTTAGCTAATTCTATAGCTCCAAAAGCAGATAATTTCAAAATAGAAGGAGCGCTCATTCCTACATGTGTAATTAGCAATGGTCCTTCACTCCATAAATTTGAATCTACTACGCTTATGGCAACATCTAAAGCAACAACACCTGGAATAGCTGCAATGCGTTCATCTTTAATATCAAAAGTAAATAATGATGGGACAGGCTGAGAAATCGTATGACCTAAGTCTTCCAAAAGCTTCCATATCTTAGGATTGCTTCCCGTTGCCATCATTAATTTATCTGCAGAGAAATCGGCTTGAGATGTTTCTAAGACCCAATTAGCTTCTAAGTGAGTTATGGATTTCAAAGCATGATTATACAAAATTTCAACGTTATGATTTTGAGCTTCTTGAAGAAAACAATCAATTATGGTTTGTGAACTGTCTGTAGTAGGGAACATTCTACCATCCTCTTCAATTTTTAGAGCAACGCCTCTATCATCAAACCACTGTATCGTATCTCCTGTCATAAACTGATGAAAAGGACCTAACAGTTCTTTTTCGCCTCTTGGGTAATTCATAACCAACTCAGACGGAACAAATTCTGCATGCGTGACATTGCAACGTCCACCTCCAGAAATTTTTACTTTTTGAAGTCCCGTTTTTCCTCGTTCTAAAATAGCAACTTTTAATTCTGGGTTTTGCTCTGCAACATTTATTGCAGCAAAAAAGCCTGCTGCTCCTCCTCCAACTATTATAATATCATACGTCTTCATAGTCTATCTGGATTATCAGAGGTTAGAGCATCTACACCATAAGAGGCCATGCGCTTTATAGATACATCGTCATTAACTGTCCAAGTAATAACTTTGTAACCTTCATTTTGTGCAAACTTAACATTTCGCTTTGAAAGTAGCGCATAATTAGTATGAAGCGCATAGGTTTTTAAACCTCAATGACCTATTTTAAATAGTTTTTGCTTAACGTATAAATGTATACAATTCAACACTAGAACTATCAATATTATGATTTTATCATATATTTAAGACTCTTAGTTTTCTAGTCTAAAGAAAAAATCTTTTATTTAAAAAAGAAATACATATTATGAATTTAAATATATATCTACTCTTATTTACAGTATTAATTTCCTCCTCATGTAATACAGGAAAATTAACTGTCGTTGCAGGTTTACCTTCAAGTTTAAAGGAGATTTCTGCAGTTGAAAAAACTGAAACCTCTAGTTTATTATGGGTAATTGAAGATGCTGGAAATAAAAATAATTTATATGGATTAGATGCCAAAGGTGATATTATCAGGGCTATTAGTATTGAGAACATTCAGAACATAGATTGGGAGGATTTAACGTCTGATTACTTCGGAAATGTCTACATTGGTGATTTTGGTAACAATAATAAAAAACGTAAAAATTTTACAATCTATAAAGTAGCTAATCCTGAAAAGGCTAATACTGTTGCTACAGCACAGATTATTAGTTTTAAGCTTCCGAAGAACATGAAATCTGAAGATTTTGAATCCTTTTTTCTATACAACGATTATTTCTATATTTTTAGCAAAGACCACAAGGAAACAAAGCTTTTCAAAATACCAAATACAGTTGGAAATCATGAAGCTAGTTACATTTCCGAAGTGAAATTAAAAGGAAAACATACGAAAGTTACGTCTGCAGATATTAGTGAAGATGGTAAAACGGTTGTTTTATTGAACCATGACCAACTATGGAAACTTACGGATTTCGAGTCTGATGACTTTTTAAGCGGAACAACTGAAGCCATTACGTTTGATCATGATTCTCAAAAAGAAGGTATCAATTTTATCGACTCAAATACTGTTTTAATTACTGATGAAAAAACCAAACACAAAGGTGGGAATTTATATAAATTCAGCTTTAAATAGCTTAATATTTAGCATTAATATTATTATGCTGAATGTACTTCCCAACAACAACCGCTGTTATGATTACCAAATAAAATTGTCCAATCAGACCAATAAAAACAGAAGCTTTCTGGGCAATTGGTGTAACGGGTAAAATATCACCATATCCAATGGTCATTAAAGTAACATAGCTATAATACATGAGTTGTTCTGTAGTATCCGTATTTACTCCGGGTATAATTACTATTCCTGAAAAAGAATTTGGACTTATAATTTCAATAGAAATACAAAGAAAAAAAGCGAGTAGACCTAACGAGATATATCCACTTATTACTCCTAAAATAACATTCTTACCTACTATTTTAGCCTTCCATACTTGTTTAATAATTTCAATAGTAACTATGGCGTAGAATAAAAAATATAAGCCAAGTTTAAAGTAGTCAACTCTATTCTCTATTCCTGAATTAACAAATCCCATAACAGCCATAACTACTGATATCATAAGAAATACCAACATAAAACGAAATAACTTTTTCTTTTTAGCAACTAACAAGACACCAAATGCTATATTTAAAAGTAAAAATATAGGCATCATCCAGTTTTCAAACCAAGTACTTGGCATGAAAAGTGACCCAAATAGAATAGACAATTGGGTTGATAAAAATAATTCAAAGCGCCATGAGTATAATTTTTCTATCATTCTTAAACATTAATCATCCATAATAGACTCGTCAAATTTGTAGTCTTTATAATTAACTTTAAACAGGATACTATATAATGATGGAATAAAAAGCAAAGTGATTACTGTACCAAATAATAATCCAACCATAATGCTTACAGCCATACCCTCCCACATTTCTCCGCCACTTAGATACAAAGGAATCAATCCTAAAACTGTTGTAAATGTTGCTAATAATATTGGTCTAAACCGTTGCAAACAGGCAGCTATAATAGCATCTTGAATAGGTCTCTTAATTTCAGACTCTTCAATTTGAATTCGGTCAATTAAAACAATAGCATTATTAATGACAATTCCCGCTAATGAAATCACTCCCAAAAATGGCATAAACCCAAAGGGTTCTTGAAAAATAAGCAAACCTATAACTACGCCTATAATTCCTAAGGGGATAGTTGCAGCTACCATTATTGTTTTTCTGACCGAGTTAAACATAATAATCAAAAGGAGAATAATAATAAATCCAGATAACGGCAAATAACTAATGACTGCTCCCATATTCTCTGCAGTATTTTCTGCATCACCACCAAACTTGTACGTATAACCTTCGGGCCATTCTTTAGAAGCTTGCTCCATATAAGGTGTTATTTCTTTCATAATGGAAGATGCATTACCTGTCGCATTTAACTCACTACTCACGTTTATAGTTCTATCAATATCTGAACGCTTAATTTTTGAGTATTGCCACTGAGGCTCAATATTAGCAACTTGGAGTAATGGTACACTTTTACCAGAATTTTGAGCATAAATATTTAAGGTTTCAATAGATGCTAAGGTTTGTTGCTGACTTTCATTACTTCGCATTAAAATAGGAATAGATTTATCGTTCTCACGATATTCACCCGTTTGAAATCCATCTAAAACAGTTTGTAATGATGTTGCTATATCTGCACTTGTAACGCCAGCCATTTGCGCTTTATTCTGATCGATATTGACAACAAATTTTTTCGTTTTCGGTCCCCAATCGTCTTTGATATTTTTAGTCCCTGAAACCGTTTTTAGTTTTTGCTTCGTTTGTTCTGAAAGCTCTGCAAGGACATCAGGATCATCACCAGAAATCTTTACTTCAATTGGTGTGCCACCGCCACCAGAAGCTAGTAACCCAACTTTAACATCGGCATTTGGGAAACTATTAAAACAATAGTTATCCAATTTCTCTACCATTTCATTATTGTAGATAAAATCGGAGGTATTAATCAAAATATGAGCATAACTTGGATCTGGCTCGTCTGTAGTATATCCTAAATCATAAGACTCTGGTCCTGCACCAACATAAGATGACCAATCTGATATACCGTTTGGTCTACTATCATTAACTAATAAATCTGAAACAATATAGTCCTCAATTCCTTTTATAACATCTTGAGTTGCTTCTATACGAGTGCCTTGAGGTAAATTAATATCTATAGTTACCATATTACGATCACTATCTGGAAAGAAAACAAATGGAATATAACTAAACCCTTTTAAGGATATAAAAAAACATACTACAATGACTACTAACACCATACGCTTATAAGCAAGAGCAAATAAGATTAAATCTTTATAATACAACTTTAATTTATTAATAATTCCATCAATAAAGCTTTCTTTTTTTTCTGCTTTTGGTGTCACTTTCAAAAACAGATAACACAATAATGTGATTACGGTCAAGGCTAAAATCCAAGACGATAATAGGGCTAAAGAAATAACGACAAATATAGGACCAACAATATCACCCATTGTAGATTCTGCCATGTAAAAGGCTAAGAAAGCTGCAGAAGTGGTCAAGGTAGAAATTAATAGTGGTGTAAATAATTCGCTACAAGCATCAATAGCTGCTTTTTTAGCGTCCATCCCATTTTCCATTTTAACCATTATGGTCTCAGCAACCACAATAGCATTATCTACCATCATCCCTAATGCCATAATTAGAGCTGCGAGTGTCACTTGGTTTAATCCCATATCAATGAGACTCATAAGCATTAATGTCATGATGGTCACCATAGGAATTAAACTTGCAATAATACCTCCTGTTCTCAATCCCAAAAACACGAGCATCACAATCAATACAATAGTAATTGCCTGAATTAAATTAACGATAAAAGCACTAATTTTAACATCAATATAAGTATCTAAAGATGATAACCGTTTCAACTCTAAACCAACAGGTAAGCGTTCTTTCCAGTCGTTAATAACGACATCCATATCAGTACCTAATTGAATGATATTAGCACCTTCTTTAAGACTTATATGCATCGAAATGGCTTGCTGTCCATTTACGGTCACCAATTGCTTTGGCGGATCAATATAATCTTGTCTCACCTTTGTAATATCACCTAAATACACCAACTGTGAGCCATCGCCAACAGGTATTAAAGTTTGCTTAATATCTTTTACTGAATTAAAATTACCTGTAGGTTCTAAAATAATTCGTTCATTGCCTAGATTGACTTGACCACCAGAACTTAAAATGTTTGTTGAGCTAATAATACTTTGTAGTTTAGAAGCTGATAAGCCATATTCTTTTAATCGTGCATTATCAAATTCTATAAATACACGTTCGTCTTGAACACCTCCAACTTCTACTTTGGCAGCCAAATCCAATTTAATAAAGTCGTCTTTAATATCATCAATATAATCTTTAGCCTCTGCATAGGTAAAGCCATCTATCACTAAACCAACTGCAATGCCAAAGACCTCTCCAATACCATCATCATTTAAGTTGGGTGTAATGCCCGATGGCAAGCCTTTAATCTGAGTTAATTTTCGTCGTAATCGATCCCAAACAGCTTGCAGTTCTTCTGGCTTAACCTGTTCTTTGAGTTCTACAGTGACCACAGACAACCCTGAACGTGATGTACTCGTTACTTCTTTTAACTCTGGGATTTCTTGTACAGTTTTTTCAACTTTATCGGTAACCAGTAACTCAACACGCTCTGGACTAGATCCTGGAAATGAAGATACGATTGTTGCAACTCTTACAGTATAAGGTGGCATACTATCTCGTGATAAAGATTGGTAAAATACCATACCGAGAATCATTATCGTACCAAGAACTGTAAACGTAATTCGGTTTCTATTAATGGAAAAGGCTGCTAAATTCATTGCTATTTAGTTTAATTTTACGTCTTGTCCATCTAATAAGGTTTGTAAACCTGCTATGGCAATCTTTTGCCCAATCTTGAGACCAGATTCTACTTCAAACCCTTCTGGTGTTAAATCCCCAATAATAATGGTTTGTTTTTTTACTGTTGCTTTATTTGTATCCCCTTCAACTAAAAAGACGAATCTACCTTTACCATCTTCTCCAACTGCGCTTGCAGGCACAACAATGGTGTTTTTTACTATATCTTCGTCAACAAATTCAAAAAGCACATTTGCTGCCATACCACTTTTAATACGTTCATCTGAATCTGTAACCATCACAGTAATTGGGTATGTTGAAGTACTAGAGTCTAAAGCTGGTGCAACTTCTGTAATAACAGCCTTAAAAACCTGACCTTCAATTGCAGTAAAAGAGACTTTAACGTTCATGTCTCTTTTAACGGCATTAATAATAGATTCAGGTAAACCTAGAGAAATTTCAATTGCAGTTCCTGCATTTAAAACACCAATGGCTTGGCCTGGCGATATATTTTCATCAACCTCAGCAGTAACGGAGGCAATAACACCATCTTCAGGCGCATATAGATATCCAAATTGGATTTGATCTTGCTGAATGGCGACACTTCGTTTTGAAGATTCAAAACTAGCAACCGCTGTTCTGTGTGAATTTTTAGCAGCCTCATAATCACTTAAGGAAGCACTCCCTTTTTCATATAAAATGCGCACACGATTTAAAGATAGTTTAGCTGTATTCATTTGAGATTCAGAACTATTCTTAGATTCGATTGATGACTCATAACTTAATCTTGCAGAAACATTATCTAAGGTTCCTAATAACTGTCCTTTTTTGACATCTTGACCGAGATTCATGTCAAGTTTAGTAATAATTCCACTACTTCTAAAGCTTAGATTCACAATTTTCTCTGTTTGTGCAGTACCACTAAACTGCCTAGATTTTTCGCCTCCTAAATACGAAACCTCACTATATTTCACGGGTCGTAAAACGACCTCTTCATGGACTTCCTTTTCTCCACAGCTTATGAATAAAAGAACCATGACTAGGCTGCTGATTTTAAAGATTCTATTGGATAGCATTATCATATATGTGTTAAATGTTAGTCATTATTTTGTGTGAATACTAAAAAACGTTGAATGAAGTCTTCCCGTTCACTTTCGTCTTGCAATAAAAAGAACAATCCTAAAGAGCGTTCTAATTGCATTGAGACTTGTAAGTAATTATATGTTGCGTTAGCACTCGCTTGTTGCGCTTGTAAATAATTATTTTGAGCATCTAATAATTGCACAATATTAACAGCTCCACTCGCATACGAGGTTTGTGTTAAGTCCAAGGCTTCTCTAGCTGTTTCTTCGAACACTTTCGATAATTCAATATTAGAAATTTGATTTACCAAATCTAATACCGAATCATTAATATTTTTCTCTATACTCAATGCAACATTTTCCTTAGAAATCTCAAGTTGTTCTTTTTGAATCGAAGCTATTTGTTTGTTTATATTTTGCTTATTCTGATTAAATATTGGGAGTGATACATTTAGTCCCACAGTATAATAACCTTGAGGAAAATCTCCAAAAATAAAGTCTGTACCTACTCCAGATCTTGAAAACTCATAATTATACTGACCTTGTAAAGCCACTGTTGGTAAAAAACGTCCTGCACCAAATAATCGCTCACTGCGCTCTGTTGCTTTCAAATTAAAATCCAACGCTTTAAGTTCAGGCGCATTTACTAGCGCTTCTTGCACCAAAAACTTAACAAACGGTTGTCTTAATGTAGGATCATCCAAAAACTGCCCTAGTTGCTCATAATTATAATTACTAAACACGCCTTTTTTCAGTTCTGCTTCTTCAACATCAATTTTGGTATCAATAGGATTGTTTAATAATTGATTTAAAGTATAATAACCTTGTTCTAACTGATTTATTGCTTCAACCATTTGTTGTGTGTTTTGAGCCTTTTCAGACTTAAAACGCAATACATCAGATTTACCTGCTTGTCCAGCTTCATAGTTTTCCGTAGCAATCTTTAAATTGTATTTCGTGAGTTCTAAATTTTGACTTTGAATAGACAAATTAGCTTTTAAAACTAAAGCTGTAAAATAAGCTGTTGCAGTATTGAAAACGGTGTTAAGTGCTTCACTATTATAATTTTCTTGTTGTGCATCTCGAAGAGATTTCTGTATGCTAATATTTGCATTTACCGCTTCAGAAAATAAGGTCTGCTCTAAAGTCACATTTCCAGACGTCACTAATTCTGGATTTTGCCCATTGCTCACAGCTGCCAATTCTGGATCCAAATAAGTCCCTGTGGCACCCGCTGTAACATTAGGTAAATAATCGCTTTTTGCAAATTGTACCTCTTTTTGCGTTAAGCTTATATCTCGCTCGCTTGTTTGTAACTCTAAATTTTCAGTAATAACTTCTTGCATGACGCTAACCAGTGTATAGGTCTTATCAGCAACAATCTCTTTAGGGTTTCCAACGAAACTTGTAGTCGCTATTAGACTGTATTTAAGAGGTAAGCCAATTCTATTAGCAGTATTATAGTTAACTGTTAAGTTACTTTTTGATTCTAACTTAGTACTCAAACTAGATAAACCATTACCATTTACAACAGACTCTACAGTTAAAGCAATACGCCTAAAAAATTGATTCAATTGAGACTGATCATGATTTGTTGCAAGAATACCGTTCATCACATCTTTTATAGGGTTTGCTGAAAACGATGGTAATTTCTTTTCAATCAATACATTTGCTAGTTGTTTAATTTCTTCATCAGAAAAGTAAAATCCACCAGCTAAATATACCGCATCGACGTCCTCAAGATTTAAAATGATATCATCCAAAGATTCAAATGTGATAAGTCGTATTTCTAAATCTAACGCTAGCCCTATCTTACTAAATGTTTCGGCTATTGGCAAATTATCTGTGAATGCTTTTTCTAGAACAACACCAACAGTTTTGGGATTAGATAGTTTTTTAAGAAACTTCAAATCTTCAGTATAAGACTGTGACGTAATAATAGAGGTATAGTTTTTGATATTAGAAACAAGGGTTTCATCGGTTATCAACTCCTCACTTAAAGCTCCAAAAAGAATTGTTGGTTTCTCGTAAGTCCCAATCTTAGAAATTACAGCGTTATTAACAACACCAAAGGCAATAATAATGTCTGTTTCATTTTGCAATAAGGCATTATAATTACTTAGTGCTCTCGCAGAATCGAAATTATTGACTAATTTATTAGCAACAGGAAATTCTATAATAGCGTCTTCACCCACAACCGTAGATATTTCGTTTGAAAGCTCAGATAATAAGGTTTCTATTTCGGCTGAGTTATTATCTAATAAAAACCCAACTTGATAGGTTTTTGTTTGAGAAAAAGCAAATGCAGTAAACATTAACGTTACTACGAGAATGTGTTTTTTCATTTATTGGTTCGTTTTAACTTTTTTTCAAAGTTATGATATTCAATTGACTAAGGCAACCATAAAGAACTCAGTATTCTATTGCAAAACAACAAAAAAAGTTAACTTTTAGCTCTTATACAGTTATACAATGCCCCTTAATTTAAATAAAAATACGAAACCTAATTTAAAATCTAAATCTAAAGAAGCATCACTATTAAAATTGAAAGCCAAAACCAAAGCTAAATCTCATACTATCATCTGACGTGAACAACCCTATATTTAAAGATAACATATCTACCATATTAACAAATAACCCACCACCTACAGATGTATTTAAGGCATCCTCATTAAACTCAGAATTACCCACTAAATCATCATCTACCCAAACACGACCATAATCGAAACCTCCATAAACACCATATTCAATTGGCACTATTGATGTACTAAGACGTTTAAGATTGTACCTCAAATCAGTACTATGAAAGAAAGATCGTTTTCCTGAAAATCGTTCATTTCTATACCCTCTCAAACCATTATTGGCTCCTAAATTAGGTGCCTGATAAAACTCGAAACCATCACCAAAATTAAGATGCCCCTCTACTCTAGATGCTAAAACTAGATGCCCACTTGAACCCAATCGATACGCAATACCCAAAGTTGGAATTAAATAACTAAAATCATTAGAATTAGTAATATTGCTCGTATAACCCAAAGTTAATTTAAAATCTAAACCAAGTGTTGGAAATGCTGGTTCATCAACATTATTAAAACCATATGAAAACTCTGCATTTATAAAGTTATCTCGATCTGGTTGCATGTCATTTTGAAAAAATTCATTGATAAAACGCTCTTCATTATTTTCAATTTCTATAGACTCAACGTTAACACCTAAAGATAGCTCACTACCGTACTCACCTCTTCTAATCAATGAAGCTCCAACAGCATAGGTAGATTGTCTTACTCTATTGTAATCCATATCCTCTTCTTCCCCGTCTGGATTGTCTATATTAAGATTTGGAGTTGAGTTTCCATATCCAAAAAAGTTAGTAGCAAAACTAGGGCTTGCAAATCTTGCTTTTATACCAAGATTAACATTATCAGCTATTTCTGCGAATTCCCCTTTATAGTTAAAATCAACACCTCCCGTTGCAAAAAACACATGAGCATTTATTGAATGTTGCGAAGAAAACGTCTCACTATCATAGCCATTTTTGGTAAACAGACCTCCTAAACCTAATTTAAATCCATCATCTGGATTAAATCCAAAAATGGGTAGTATGACTTTTGAATTATACTTTATTTTTTTGTAGTCATAAAGATTCGTGAAGTAGTCGTCTTTAAGATGGTGATGCCCTTCATTAGTTATGAATTCACTTTCTTTAGACTTATAGTCATAGACATGAACATTCTTACCATTTATAATATTATATGTATCCTTATTTTGGCCACCAATCAAACGCAGTACTATTTTACCTTTATCTTTTCCTTTAACCTCAAAATAATCGCCATCATCTAATCCAAATACCCAAATTTCCTTGTTCTCTTCGGGTTTATAAATACGTTCATGAAATAAATCCTTTTTTTCACCTTTCTTAATTCTGAATACTTTTATAGACGTTTGACCATTTTCAAGTCGTTCAATCTCAAACCAATCATCTTTATCAGTACCTCTAACGGTCGCATATTTATTAACAATCTCGAAATATTCATCTGAAATCAAATTGAGATTTTCGCGTCGTTGCGTAAGTTTTTCTTTAATAGTTTGAATAGTTTCGTCTCTTACTTCAATAGGGAAATTCAAAAAGGCATTATCAATAACAGTTTCTGTTAAATTTTTTTGAATAAGCGCAACCTCTTTATCCCAATCTGCTTTAGTTGCTTTTGTAAGCAAAGCTACATCTAAAGGAAAAGGCTCTACATTAAACCATTTTGGATCTTTGAGCTTGCCTTCATAAGAACGCAACAATCTAATGGGTGGTATTAAAAACGTAGCTGTTTTCATCAAATACCCGTCATCCATAAGTGAAAATGCTTGATCTCTATCTCTTGGTATTGGTCTGTAAATTGTTTTTCCTCCTTCTCTAAAGATAGCCCATCGCCATTGATCTTGATGTCTATCCCAATCACCAATAACCATATCAAATAACCTTGCTCTAATATAAGCTGACTCATCAACTTCATGTGTTTCTTTTTCTCTAAGCTCCTCTAACATATCATAGGTGCTAATTAATTCATTAGCATAACCAAAACCTGCTTTATCACCATGACCATTTCCAGTGCGTTCTTCAATCATATAAATTTCATCACCAAACTCATCATTAAATCCCCCTATGGCTTTTTGTTTTGGCACATAGAAAAGTTTGGGATTTGTATAAAACACACCTACTGCTTTAGACAATTCAGCAATGGTAAAAGGAGCGTAAGGATGAGATGCTGTAAAGGCATCTAACAAAAACGCCTCCGTTTTTGTGCCTTCAAGTTCAGGAGTCACATATTGATCTTTAAAAAGTACGGCTTGTAAATACTGTACACCATTCTTTCTCAACGCTCGCATTGTGTATTCACGACCTTGTGGATCTTCAAAACGCAAAGATTTGGACTGATGACCTCCACCTTTTCTAACAGGTGTTAAACCACCATAAAGTGTATCTAAATTAACAGTGGGCAACTCAACTTCTGTACTAAAATATTTGCGATAGCGTTGACCCAAAGCTTTTTGATACCGTTTACTCTTATCTGTTTCCTCCTTTGAATAAATTGATGCCTTAACAGTTTTTGGCATAGATTGAGCGAAGCTAGTTTCAATACTTTCATTTGCCTTTAATACTTCAGTTTCAAAAACTGGTTTATCAGTACCAGCAGCATAAAAGCGAACCCATGAAGACCCGTCCTTAAAAACATGTAATACCGCATAGCCTTGATGTCCATATGAAAATTTTCCGCCTCCAACATTTTTAGTGGCACTTATTTTCGAACCAGAACCACTAACAATTTGGGGTAAATTATTTTCTACTATATATTGTAAACTATGTTCGTGGCCAGAAACAAAAAGCGCCTTATCATTTTCTTGCGCTAGTGTCACTAATAATTCTTTTAATTCACGATACCTCTTATTATTTAAATCTGCATGAGATGCACCGCTCGTTGTGCGCAATACATTTTTCAAAGCACCTAAAACAGGAAGTGGTTTCATGTGAGATTTAACACTATATTGACCGCCATGAGATCCATTAGTAAACATAGGATGATGCAATGCAATAATTGTTGTCTTTCCGCGGGCTTTTTTAACTTCGCTTTCAAATTCATCAATAAAACGAGCTCTTGTTTTAAATTCACATTCGTCATTTAATTTAGGATGTTTATCCCAATCTGTAATGTACCATTGACTATCTACCAAAATCAATACGATATCTTCAGAAACATTTATTCTTTCAATTGGGCAACCGTTTTCTGGTAAAAAAGTGTTTTTTCCTAAAATATCTTCAATGTATTTTTCCTGACGTTTTAAGCCCTCAACACCATCGCTATACCAATCATGATTTCCAGGAATAAAAATCGTATTCCCTTTAAAATCCTTGACTGTAGCTGTTTGAACGTTCAGTTGATGCTCAGCAAAAGCTCTACCTTCATCCTTTTTTTTGGGCAATCCATTTTCATAGATATTATCACCTAGAAAAATAGCTGTACTATTTCCTGAAGCTTTATTTAACTCTAATGTAAAGGCTTTCAATGCGCTTGAAGATTTATCACTAGGCGAGTTCCCTGCATCTCCAATTAAATAAAACGAATGTTCGATTTCTTTATCTGGAAATGTATCAGTAATGTTATCGTTTTTATACTGAGGCTTATATGTTGCACAAGCATTACATAAAAGACTTAAGATGAAAATGATTGTTAGTTGGTTGGTGTTTTTCATATCAAAAGGTTTAATTTGTAAAGATAGAATATCTTATACCAATAGTTCTTAAAGGTTTTTAATAAAGTCGTATTAAGTAAGTTCTGTGTCAATAATTATTTCACTTTGCAGTGTTTTATGAACGGGACACTTTGAAGCAATCTGTTTTAGTCGTTCTCTTTGTGACTCATCTAAATTACCAATAAAAGTTATTTTTTTTGATAAATGATCAATACGGGTTGGCTTATCTAAATCCAACATCAAATCATCACTATGCTTTTTAGAATAGGTAATATGAGCATAGACTTCTTGTAAATCCCATTTCTTACGCTCGGCATACATTTTTAACGTCATTACTGTGCAAGCTGCCAATCCTGCGCTAAGAAAATCGTATGGTGAAGGCCCGAAGTCATCTCCTCCAATCGAATCTGGTTCATCAGCAATAAAACTATGTTTTGCTGTTTGAATTGTTGTTGTAAAATTATCTTCTTTCAAATTTAAATGTGCGACCAACTGTTCTCCAGAAGTATCCAACATCACATTTTTCTGTTCCGGAAAATAGCGTTTGACCCAAGTCCCAATCATATCGCCAACGTAAGAACTGTCTTGAATTTTGCTCAATAAATGATCGGCATTATCTAAACTCACAAAACTTTTAGGATGATGTGCATTGTGATATAACTCATGCGCATTTTTAATACCAACAATGGTGTCAATTGGAGAATGTAAAATGAGTAATGGTTTTTTTAGTGATTTAATAATTTCTGGTAAGTCAGTTTTATCAAAATCAGACACAAATTCCTCATCAATTTTAAATGGTCGCCCTCCAATATTAACTTCAACTCGACCTTTATTTTTTATATCCTCTATACCATGCGAAAACAAATGCTTCACATGACTTACTGTTGATGGAGCTCCAACAGTTGCAACAGCTTTAATATTGTCTAATTTAGAAGCAGCCACTAAAACTGCTGCACCTCCAAGAGAGTGTCCAACCAATAAAGATGGTGCTTCATAATGTTCCTTCAAAAAATCACTAACTGCAATAAGATCGTCAACATTTGCCGAGAAATGACTATCCGCAAACTCTCCTTCACTACGTCCCAAGCCAGTAAAATCAAACCGTACAATTCCAAAACCATGATTTGATAGAGCTCTACTAATGTGTCTCACTGCACCTAAAGAACTGCTACACGTAAAACAATGCGCAAAAATGGCAAAATGATTTGGTTTTTGGTTTGCAGGCAATTCTAGATATGCCTGCAACTTATTCCCTTTTTTATTTTCTATTTTTAATCGTTGGTTATTCATAATCTTTTATTGTAATAATGATTCGATTTTTAAATGACTGAGTTTCTCTTGATTGATATTCGCTTTGTACTCTTTTAAAAGCATTTTTAATTTAGGGTTAATAAAAGTTTCACAAAACGGTTTTTCAGGATTGCTATAGTAGTAATTTGTAAACGCTTCTAGTGAGGCTTTAAACTCGCAAAAACTTAAGACAAGTGTTACTAGTTTACCTTCATATTGGGTATTTAAAGTAGTCAAGATATAATTAACTTTTGTTTTTTGTTCTTCTGAAAACGTATAAATCGCAGAGCGATACTTCACACGCATAGAATGATTTTTAGTGCTCTTATGCGTTAGCAAATGAATTTCAATAAGCACTTGAAGGCTTACAATTTCAGGATTAAATGTCACAATAACAGCTTCTGAAAACGCTGAAAACTCATCAGTAGAAGCAATAAAGCCTTGCTCCACGAGTAACACACCTTTCAATGACTGAAATACTGCTTCTGTGCACCAATGGCAACCGCCTCCTAATCCTATTTTCTCTGTGTTATTCATTATTGTACAACTTCAATACGTCTCCAAAGACTATTATTTGTCACATAGAACATTTATAATGTAAATTCACTTTAATTAACACCAGTTATTTAATGAATGTTTCACAAGACTTTAGCAATTCTTTTTTTGATGTTATATAATAGTTCAAACTGATAAAATTGGTTCCTGCCAATTCTTCAGCATACACTTTTATACTATTCCCTTAGTTGAAATCGGTTCTAGTCACTCCATATTTTTTATTCTGAAATGTAACTTCGCTATACCTTTTTGACAATTACTTTATACGTCCTAAAATTGACATTAAGAACTACAAGATAACATAGAACAACCTACTTTATGCCTTGCCCAATCTGGTCGTTTAGCGAACCATTTTTCTTGCTCTGATTGCTCTGCATAAGGTTGTTTTAAAAGCTGATATAACTCATCAATCAATTTGTAATCCCCTTTATTGGCATCATCAATAGCTAATTGCGACATATAATTTCTGAGTACATATTTTGGATTTACTACATCCATTTTATCTTTTCGTTCAGCATCTGAAAACGATTCTTTTTTCAATCTCACATCATAAAGTTCAAACCAACCTCTCCACTGTTGTACGATCCCATCTGCCAGTTCATTTGGCGTATAAAAAGCAGCGTTTACAATCTCCAATCCTTTTTTTGAATCTCCTTTTTTGAAGTTGCTCAAATTTCTAAAGAATATGGTCATATCAGTTTCCGTTAGTAATAAAACATCTTCTAACTTTTGAATCAATTCATTGTCTTTGTCGTCATTCTGCTCCAAACCTAATTTAGAACACATCATTTCTAAAGATTTGTTTTCAAAATCAGTTTTATAATTCTCTAAGATTGTTTCTAAAGGTTCTACCTCTTCAATGAGTGGATACAAAGCGTTGGCGAGTTGATATAAATTCCAAAGCCCAATATTAGGCTGATTACCAAACCTGTATCGCTTATGTTGCTTATCGGTTGTGTTTGGTGTCCAGCCAAAATCAAATCCTTCTAGCCATCCATAAGGCCCAAAATCTATGGTTAATCCTAGAATAGACATATTATCTGTATTCATGACACCATGCACAAAACCAACACGTTGCCAATGGACAATCATGTCGAGCGTACGTTTCGATACTTCAGAAAAGAACTTAATATAATTCTCTTTTGAAGGTGTTCCTATCTTTGGAAAATGATGTTTTATTGTATAATCAACTAAAGTTTTAAGGGTTTTATGGTCTTTCCTAGCTGCGAAGATTTCAAAATTTCCGAAGCGCAAAAAAGAAGGCGCCACACGAGAGACAATCGCACCTTTTTCAAAAGCTTGATTACCGTCATACAGCATATCTCGCATCACCTCATCACCAGACAATCCCAATGACAAGGCTCTCGTTGTTGGCACGCCTAAATGAAACATCGCCTCGCTACACAAATACTCCCTAATTGAAGAGCGCAAGACCGCTAAACCATCTGCAGTTCTAGAATATGGCGTTTCGCCAGATCCTTTAAGCTGCACTTGCCAGTGTTTCTCATTATGTTTAACTTCAAATAAATTGATAGCTCTACCATCACCCAATTGTCCTGCCCAGTTGCCGAATTGATGACCGCCATAACACATCGCATATGGTTTTGTATTTGGCATGACTTCGTTTCCCGTAAAAATTTTAGTAAAAGTTTCTGTTTCAATATCTGCTTCTAAAATCCCTAAACTATTCACCATCTCTCTAGACACATGAAGTATATGTGGAGCTTTAGTTTGTTTTGGTGTCACAAAAGAAAAACACGCTTCTTTGACTTGTCGTCTAGAATTCTCTTTAATTGGATCTTCTGGAAGTTCTTCGGAAAATTTATTTTTTAAGTTTAATTTCATTACAATTTCCTTTTCTAAAAAAGTTTAAAATGATTATTACAACCCTATAATCTACAAAAAAAATTAGTCGTTAGCCTAACTAAAAAATTACAGATTTTATGAGTGAAAGACTTTCGCTAATTTACGACTAACCTAATTCTTGAGCAGTCATTAATTAAAGTTTAGTATTTTTACTCAATAAACTAAAAACACACATGGAAACACTTGTTGTAGAAGCAGAAAAATTTGTAATTAGTTATTTAAATGAACATTTAGATTCTAAGTTTGTCTATCATAATCTATCGCATACACAACGTGTTGTTGGAAAAGCACAAGAATTAACTAAAGCTAATGAACTTAATGACATAGAAAAGAACATTTTAGAGATTGCAGCATGGTTTCATGACACTGGATTCACAAAGACTATTGATGGTCATGAAAAAGAAAGTGTAACCATAGCGTCTAATTTTTTAAAGTCTAAAGATGTTGATGACAAGACTATCGATACGATTACAAATATCATTTTGGCAACCAAAATGGGTTACGAGCCAAAAACAAAATTAGAGAGTATTATAAAAGATGCAGACTGCGCTCATGTTTCTAGTAAAAAATATGATGAGTATGCGTCTTTATTAAAAAAAGAGAGAGAACTCACTTTAGACAAAGCCATACCTAAAACAGATTGGGTTGGGGATAATATTTCTTTTTTAACGCACCATAGATTTTACACAGATATAGCCGCCAGTAAATGGGAAAAACGCAAGGGGAAAAACCTAGCTAATCTATTACAAAGTCAAAACAAAATTAAAGAGGATACTGACAAGCTAAAGCAAAAAAAAGCAGAGCTCAATTTTAAAAAAGAAAAAATGGATTTACCTGAACGTGGTATTGAAACCATGTTTAGAGTAGCTCTTAAAAACCATATAACATTAAGTGATATTGCAGACACAAAAGCTAACATATTATTATCTGTAAATGCCATAATTTTTTCTCTAGTATTATCAAATTTAGTCTCTAAACTTGACAATCCTTCAAATGATTATTTGATTTGGCCAACGGTGATTTTCACTATTTTCACTGTCACTTCAATTATTTTATCCGTTTTGGCTACCCGTCCAAATGTGACCCAAGGAAAGTTCACCAAAGAAGATGTTGCCAATAAAAAAGTAAATCTTTTATTCTTCGGAAATTTTCATAAAATGAAACTCGATGAGTTTGAATGGGCTATGTCAGAAATGATGCAAGACAGAGATTACCTTTACAGCTCATTGACCAAAGATCTATATTTCCTTGGCCTTGTGTTAAATAGTAAATATAACTTACTGAGAATAACCTACACCGTTTTTATGATTGGTATTGTTGTAAGTGTAATTGCCTTTGCTGTGGCTTTTCAATTATCAGGTGGAAATACAGCAATATAGCTTACTTGAAAAAAGACTTTAAGCGCTAATCTCATTCATTAAATCATCATATGTGTAAAAGGATTGATCATCTTTATCTTTATGATACAAAACACTAACTCTAATCGCCTTCAAACCAGTTACAGCTTGTAAATCTTGAAGTTCTACAATCTCAACATCGTTATCTAAGTACTTTTTAGACTGTAAAAATCTCACATATCTTAAATATTCTATTTCATCTTGTTTTTGTGAATAGATTATACTTATTTTTCCTTTTTGAGTCACTCGTTCTGTCGTGCCTTTTATATAGGCTTTGTCAACACGTTTTTTTACGATTTCATAACGTGCATTGTAAGTACCATCTACATCAAAATGTTTTTCATCCATTCTAAAACTTATAGACAATGATTGATTAAACACTAAAATCATTGAGGCCACATCTAGTTTTACAGGGAAATCTGATTGCATTAAGTAGAATGAATTTTCCATCTCACACATCACTTGCAATTGCCACAATCTTAAATTGTACAAATAAATAGGATTAAAAGAATCTTCTTTGGTGATAGATTCGCCTATATACATGTTGTGTTCTACACCATCCGTTTTAAAACGCTCAAAATAATGAGGATACATAGCTTGTGCTTCCACTTGTTTTTTATCTAAAAGCGAAGCCATTTCTTTATTAATTAAAGCGATAGTATCATCATAATCTTTTCTATGATTATATAAAACGTCTACTTTATCATCTATACTTCCAAAGTAAGATTCTACTTGTGGCTTTAAAGATTCAACTACTAACAAATACTCTAATAAAGGATCTATATCTTGTTTTACAAATGCCGAAATCTGCTGTTCACTATCTACCTGAAAATGTGTACTTAACCCTTCTAAAAAACCTTCTATCTGGAACAAATATTGCTCGTAAATTGGTAAATTTTCAATTCCAATAGCGGCCTCTATAATTGACTTAATACCGTTTAACTGAATAGTCAAATCTTGCTGCGTTGCCCAATTCCTAGCGTCTGAAGATCCTTTAATATCTATTTGTCCATATAAAGGATAAATATTTTCAAAAGCTATTTTATTAAAACTAGGTTTATTACCATTAAATTGATCTTTAATAAAATTTTTCGCTTCCTTTTCAAAACGCCAATTGACGCTTGGATGAATAGACGTACATTCTTGTTGAATAATAGCTTCAATTAAATTCTGCTCTTCACTCTTAGAGCGTTCAACTGCAGACACAATAAAAGGCATAACATCTTTCAATTTATTAGCGTTGATACTATTTAAAACTTTAGGACGGTCTGAAACAATTTCTAAAATACCCATTAAGCCATCTTCATTAGCTATGGGTGCTAAAATCGCACTTTTAATATTTTGATCTTTTAATGTTTTATACTGTGGAGCCTTACCTTTTGACAAGTCATAAAACTTATCGACATCAGATATCGTATAAAATTTCTTCTCTTGTAATAAGGTATTATACGAACTGGTGCATAACGTACCTGAACAATTATTTACATCTAAGTTATTTAAAAGAAAACTATTCATTCCAGCGCCATATACACGCTCAAAAGCATCTTCTTCTTCATTGTAGATAGAGAAGCCAACTTTAATATCGTTAAGCCCCAAAAGAGATTGAAAGATTTGATGAAAATCTTCCATAAAACTGTCATCTTTTCGCTTATCCTCTCCTATTAAACTAGATTTAATATTTGATATGGATTGATCATCTGTAACATTAAAAATATTAGAAATCACAAAACCTTTAAAGATATAGCTATTTGGTGGAAATTTTTCTTTCCACAATGCCATGTTCTCAAAATTATCTAATAATTCATCTGCATCCTCTTGAGTAATTATTGGAGCATTTTTAGAAGGGACTATTTCAGTAAAGTCAGCATTATATAAAATTTTATAATACTGCATGATACCATTAGCATCAGGAATTTCGTAATAAAATGGTCTTTTAAAATCAATATGATGTTGATAACAAGCAGACAGAATTATAGTACATGCAAGGATATACATATCATCTTTTGGCATGTTTTTAATTTCTAACTCAAAATCATCACCAGCTGTTTCTATTATGGATTTAAAACGTTCTGAAGAATTAAAAATCAAATTATGAAATGGTACAGAAGCAGTCTTAATTTCATTTTTAGTCAAAATTGGACTGAACGAATCTTGAAGAATGACACTTATTTCTTTCTGCCTTGTAATTAAGTCCTGTGGATTAGTAATCCCATCTCGAAGTTCAGGAAAACCTTCAGCAGTTTTTAAAACACGACGCGCTTTTGCAGCAATAAATTTATCATCACTTCTTGACAAGACTTCATAATGCTGTAGAATCTTGTCAAAACTCACCTTTAACGTAAAAGGAGATTCAATATTTTCATTAATATCGTTCATAATAACGTTTTCGTACATACAAAGTTACAAATTAATAGATTAGTCGCTGTTAATAAGACTTTCTTACTATAAGAATGTTACAATTAAAAACAAAAAATAAATACTATTTTTCATTGATACTATAGCATCTCCTGTTCATTTTCTTAAATTAACACATAGAACTGTTGCACTATCAAGAGCTAATTAAAAAAGTCAAAATCTTTTGGGATTTTTTAAGGCAAAAAAAAAGCTGACTTATAAAAGTCAGCTTTCTTATAATGTGCGGGAGAAGAGACTCGAACTCTCACACCTTGCGGCACTAGATCCTAAGTCTAGCGTGTCTACCAATTCCACCACTCCCGCATTATGCATGTAAACCTGCATTTGCCCAAATTAACGGGATGCAAATATAAAAAATAGTTTCCATATTCAATTAACTTTATTTAAGAAAATATTACTCATCGATTTTGTACTTTTGAAAGAATCCAAAAACAACTAAAACATGCAACATATTCAATCTTATATTGAAGAACATAAAGACAGGTTTCTTAGTGAACTTATTGAACTTCTTAAAATCCCATCTGTAAGCGCAGACCCTGCTTATAAGGATAAAGTAATTCAAACCGCGGATGTCATTAGAGACCGTCTTTTAAAGGCTGGCTGTGATCATGTTGAAATTTGTGAGACTGAAGGTTTTCCAATTGTATATGGTGAGAAAATGATTGATGAAAATCTACCTACCATTCTCGTTTACGGTCATTATGATGTGCAACCTGCAGATCCTGTTGAGTTATGGGACTCTCCACCATATGAGCCTGTAATCAAAAAAACAGATATCCATCCAGAGGGTGCCATATTTGCTCGTGGTGCTTGCGATGATAAAGGTCAAATGTATATGCATGTCAAGGCTATGGAGTTTATGACAACGACCAATCAATTGCCATGTAACGTCAAATTCATGATTGAAGGTGAAGAAGAAGTTGGTAGTGTCAACCTCTCAAAGTTTGTTAAAGCCAATAAAGCGAAATTGAAGAACGATGTGATACTCATTTCAGATACTGGAATGATTTCCCAAGATGTACCATCAATTACGACTGGTCTTCGTGGCTTGAGTTATGTTGAAGTTGAAGTTACTGGTCCAAATCGTGATCTGCATTCTGGATTATATGGCGGCGCAGTTGCGAATCCAATTAATATTTTAACGAAGATGATTGCGTCCTTACACGACGAAAATAACCGCATTACCATTCCTGGATTTTATGATAAAGTTGAAGATTTATCTGATGCTGAACGTGCTGAAATGGCTAAAGCGCCGTTTTCATTGGAAGCCTATGAAAAATCAATCGGTATTGATTCCGTTTACGGTGAAAAAGGGTATTCAACCAACGAGCGTAATTCTATTAGGCCAACGCTGGATGTCAATGGCATTTGGGGTGGTTACATTGGTGAAGGTGCTAAAACAGTGATTGCTAGCCAAGCATTTGCTAAAATATCTATGCGTCTAGTGCCAAATCAAGAATGGGAGGAAATTACAGCCTTATTCAAAACACATTTTGAAAGCATTGCTCCTGCTGGCGTAAAAGTTAAAGTAACACCTCATCATGGCGGACAAGGTTACGTTACACCAATTGATAGTCTTGGTTATGAAGCAGCTTCAAAAGCGTATCAGGATACGTTTGGAAAAAAACCAATTCCACAACGAAGTGGCGGAAGTATTCCTATTGTATCGCTATTTGAAGAAGAGCTAAAAAGCAAAACGATATTAATGGGATTTGGTTTAGATAGCGATGCTATTCACTCGCCTAACGAACATTTCGGCATTTGGAATTATTTTAAAGGCATTGAAACGATACCTTTATTCTACAAGTATTTTACGGAGCTCAGTAAATAAACAGAATGCCACCAATTGATAGTTGGTGGCATTCTGTTTTTCTTTGGAAATTGGAAGACTTTTAAACTGTCTTATTTTTTCACAATCTTATAAGTTCCAGATTTCTCATTTGTGCTTACCTTCAGAAAGTAAATCCCTTGAGGTAAACTTTTGATATTTAATTCTGTGCTTTCCGTTATCGTTTTACTAAGAACTAGTTTGCCTGAAACATCAAACAAATTTACATCGGTAGATATTTCCGAAGAGAATTCTATTGTAATAAAATTTTGAGCTGGTATTGGATATATTTTCAATTCATCCGCAGAAAAAGAATCCAGACCTAAAGTATCAAATACTAAACACTCACTGAGCTCTGTGCATGCCCCAGAATTTACTTCTACTGCATAACTACCATTTGCTACTGGAGTAAAAGATTGATTTGTTGCGCCAGAAATAGCGATCTCTGTATCACAATTAAACCATTGATAATTAGAAGAATTTTGATTGGATGTCAACATCGTCATAGTTTGTGCCACAGTATTATCCAGAGCTACCAAACCTCCCTTAGTGACCATATATCCCGTAACTAATTTAGCCATTTCCTGTAAATACGGTAAATCTAGTGTTGCAAATCGATCTTGAGCTGTATGATAAAATGGTGTTTGATCATTGGTTTCCCAAGACTCCCCTACTAACAAAGCAGTATATCCTACTCCCCAAAAACTAGCGTGATCACTAGCAGTCGTTCCTGGATTAACCTCAATAACATTTAAATCAAAAGTATACGCGTTTAAAACTGCTAAAATATCGTCTTTCATTGCCACAGAACCCGCAATATTTCTATAATCTATATCAAACTCGTTATCTCCTGGTTGCCCAACAGCGTCACCATCATAACCAATCATATCCATATTTAAAACACCGAGAATATTATCACCATTAGCTACTGCCTGATTAGCATAAAACTGAGATCCTCGAAGACCAATTTCTTCTTCATCCCAAAGCGCATAAATAATCGTATTATCTAAACACTGTGTAGATAAAATTCTAGCAATTTCTA